>CAVBQH010000065.1:0-12824 GCA_963597485.1 Acutalibacteraceae bacterium | reverse complement strand
TCAATCGTGAATGTGCCTGCAAGCAGTCAATTCACGTTGAAATGTGGCAGGTGCTAAACAGATACAAAATATAAGCTAAATGCTCGTTTCAGTATCGCAAGCATTATACCAAACTTCCCTGTTTCCTGCCTCTGTACTTTTATGCACACAAAAATGGCATGGCAGCGCGCCATTTCCCGCAGCACACTTTAAGACGGGGCCCCAAAATGTATTCTTTACTGCACCGAAATTAAGCCAAGGACGCTGTCATACCATCTTTGCCGGCCTTGCAGCCGCAATGAGATGACATTAGAAAATACTATGTGAATTGTGTTTAATAACAGGCCATTTGCAGCTCTTTTGCCAAAATACGACAACCAGAAGGTGTTCTTATCCGCAGGAACTCATCCCCCAAATGCCGCAGCCTTACCGAAAATGATCCGACCGCATCTTCTTGCCGCCGTATCGTGCATTCATTCGTCCGCCGGGTCAGCAGCTCCCCCCGCGGTGCACATTTCTTTCACTGCCGAACAAAATGATTTGTAATTGTGATTTACTTTGAGCAATTGATCTTCGTATATGATCTTTCTGTATCTGGGAAAACGTTGTGTCAGAGAATCTACCTTAGCTTCAAAAGACAAATGGAAACCTTTGAAATGATGTCATAGTGTAATACGCAGATAGGATGTTCGACAGAGAACCGTTCTCATCGCCTCCTTTACGATGCCTTAACTGTCCGATCCTCTCGGTTTCCTCATGATATCGAACGGTTCCGTTAAACACAAGCATGTTTGTTGTATATTTTCACACACACAGACATTTTCGTGATCATTCACAAGTTTTCTAAACTTTTTATAATCACATTGACTACAAACTCCACCAGTAGATAAACTAAACCATATAATTCCCTTTACCGCTGTCGACAGGCGGAGGACTTGGGATTTGCCCTTGTTTCATCCCCACACAGGACATCCGGAGGTTACCCTCTTGAAAATTGAAAGAATAAATGAAAATCAGGTTCGGTTCACTCTGACAAAGGAGGATCTTGATTCCCGTCAAATGCGTTTGAGTGAGCTCGCGTACGGCACTGAAAAGGCGAAAGCCCTTTTTCGTGAGATGCTGCAGCAAGCCTACCGCCAGGTAGGCTTTGAAAGTGACAATACTCCGCTGATGATTGAAGCAATTCCGTTGAAGGACGGCAGCATTATTTTGGTGGTCACTAAGGTCCATGACCCCGAGGAGCTCGATCCGCGGTTTTCCAATTTTGCACCTTCCATTCGTCAAAAGGAGCATGGAGCAAGTGCTTTCGAGCAGCTTCTTCAGTCTCTGACAGAACACGCTGCATCCGGTCGGGAGAGCGATCATCCCAGTGCATCACGCGATCCTCGTGAAGCACTTCGCCGTTTTCAGGAGTATGCTGCCTGCCACCGGTTATACGCCTTCCAAAGCATGGATCAGGTATTGCAGGCAGCTGATCAGCTGCAGGCGACTTATTCCGGAGAAAGTACTCTCTACAAGGAAGATGGCTCGTATCTGCTTTTTCTGACAATGAAGGATGCCCAGGAGGTCGCATCACAAGGCCGCGTTCTGGCAGCCATCTCTGAGTTCGGTGCCATGCAGCCGGCATCCTATGCAAGGGAGCAGTATCTTGAGGAACACGGAACGCTTTTGATTGCAGATCACGCTGTAGAAAAGCTCTCCGGAATCGCCCGCAAAACTGCCCCCGCTGATTAAAGTCGCAGCAGCTGTTCAGAGCCCATTCGCAAAGTTGATCCCCGGACTGCGCATGTTTTATATCCGCAATCCGGGGATTCATCACATATAACAAATTTGCCCTGTTCTTTATGTTAAACGTTCCTAATTGTTATTAGTTGCATATAACTCTCATTAGGCAAATGTATCAAAGATTTAACCTCTTCAGTTCCTCGAATCGTTGCATTCTCACAAACCGAATGGTAGACTTCTAACCGATAGATCAGCATCATGGTAGGGCAAAGTGTGCCCTGCTTCTGGAACAGTGCAGGCAGCGTAATTATTTATTGATGTTTTCTGTTTGGACCGTTTCAGGATGCGCAAATATACAGGAGGAAACCAAAATGGCAAGAAAGTACTTAACCATGGATGGTAACGAGGCTGCCGCACACGCCGCCTATGCGTATACGGAAGTTGCTACCATCTACCCCATCACACCGTCATCCGTTATGCCTGAGCACGTTGACGAGTGGGCAACTGCCGGACGTAAGAACATCTTTGGTGACATTGTACATGTAACCGAGATGCAGTCTGAGGCAGGTGCAGCAGGTGCAACCCACGGTTCCATCGTAGCCGGTGCAATGACCTCTACCTTCACCGCTTCTCAGGGACTGCTCCTGATGATCCCGAACATCTACAAGGTAGCCGGCGAGGGACTTCCGGCCGTGTTCAATGTATCTGCGCGCTGCGTAGCTTCTCACGCACTGAACATTTTCGGCGATCATTCCGACGTTTACGCATGTCGTCAGACCGGTGCAGCTATGCTCTGCGAGAGCTCCGTACAGGAAGTTATGGATCTGACTCCTGTCGCTTACTGCGCAGCTGTAGACGGTAAGCTTCCTTTCATCAACTTCTTCGACGGATTCCGTACCTCTCACGAAATTCAGAAGATTCAGGTTTGGGATTATGACGATCTCAAGGATCTGATTGACCTGGATAAGGTACAGGAGTTCCGCAACAATGCTCTGAATCCGAATCATCCTCGTCAGATGGGTTCTGCACAGAACCCTGACATCTTCTTCACAACCCGTGAGGCATGCAACACCACGTATGATGAGATGCCCGGCGTTGTTCAGAAGTACATGGACAAGGTCAATGAGAAGCTTGGTACAGATTACAAGCTCTTTAACTACTACGGCGCTGCTGATGCAGAGCAGGTCATCATCGCTATGGGCTCTGTTAACGAGACCATTGAGGAGACCGTTGACTACCTGAACGGACAGGGAATGAAGGTTGGACTTGTAAAGGTTCGCCTGTACAGACCTTTCTGCGCAGAGGCTCTGATCAACGCAATTCCTGATACCGTTAAGAAGATTTCTGTTCTTGACCGTACCAAGGAGCCCGGCTCCATCGGCGAGCCTCTGTACCTGGATGTCGTTGCTGCTCTGAAGGGATCCAAGTTCGATCAGGTTCCGGTTTACACCGGCAGATACGGCCTTGGTTCTAAGGACACAACGCCTGCACAGATCATTGCTGTTTACAACAATGAGGACAAGAAGCGTTTCACCATCGGCATCGATGATGATGTTACACACCTTTCCCTTCCTACCGGTAAGGAAATCGTTACCACTCCTGAGGGCACGGTTTGCTGCAAGTTCTGGGGTCTGGGTGCTGACGGTACCGTAGGTGCCAACAAGAACTCCATTAAGATCATCGGTGACAATACAGACATGTATGCACAGGCCTACTTCGATTACGACTCCAAGAAGTCCGGCGGTGTAACCATGTCCCACCTTCGTTTCGGTAAGAAGGCCATCAAGTCCACCTACCTGATTCACCAGGCGAACTTCGTTGCATGTCATAACCCGGCATATATGCGCAAGTTCAACATGGTTCAGGAGCTGGTAGACGGCGGCTCCTTCCTTCTGAACTGCTCCTGGAGCGATGAGGATCTGGAAAAGCACATCCCCGGACAGGTTAAGAAGTTCATCCACGATCACAAGATCAACTTCTATACCATCGACGGTGTGAAGCTCGGAATTGAAACCGGTATGGGACCGACTCGTATCAATACCATCCTTCAGTCCGCTTTCTTCACCATCACCAAGATCATCCCGGAGGATCATGCCGTACAGCTGATGAAGGATGCCGCTCAGAAGACATACGGCCGTAAGGGTCAGGATGTCGTTGAGAAGAACTGGGCTGCTATCGATGCCGGTGCCAAGAACTGGCACAAGGTTGAAATTCCTGAGAGCTGGGGCAATGCCGAGGACGAAGGCCTTGATTTCAAGAAGGTTACCACCGATCGCAAGGATGTTGAGGCATTCGTCAACAACATTCAGCTGGCAGTATCTGCTCAGGAAGGCAATAACCTGAAGGTTTCTGATGTACTTCCTTATGTAGATGGTTCCACTCCTTCCGGCGCAGCAGCATTCGAAAAGCGCGGCATTGCCGTTAATGTTCCTGTATGGAACGCAGAGAGCTGCATCGAGTGCACATTCTGCTCCTATGTTTGCCCGCACGCAGCTATTCGTCCGATCGCTATGACGGAGGAAGAGGCTGCAAAGGCACCTGCCGGCACAGTTGTAAAGGATCTCACCGGTATGCCTGGCTACAAGTTTGCTATTGTTGTTTCCAGCCTTGACTGCACAGGCTGCGGCTCCTGCGCAAACGTATGTCCTGGCAACATGAAGGCTGCAACACTCACCATGACAAGACTGGATGAGGCACAGGCCCTTCCGAACCAGCAGGATGCATTCAACTACGCAGTAACGCTTCCGATCAAGGATGACGTTGTTGCCAAGTTCAAAGAAACAACTGTAAAGGGTTCTCAGTTCAAGCAGCCTCTGCTGGAGTTCTCCGGCGCATGCGCTGGCTGCGGCGAGACACCTTACATCAAGCTCATCACGCAGCTGTTCGGCGACAGAATGTATATTGCGAATGCAACCGGATGCACATCCATCTGGGGCAACTCTTCACCTTCTACTCCTTACACGGTGAACGCAAAGGGTCACGGTCCTGCATGGTCTAACTCCCTGTTTGAGGATGCTGCAGAGTTCGGTTACGGTATGCTTCTTGCCAACAATGCTATCCGTTCGCAGCTCAAGGAGAAGGTGGCCGCATGGGGCGGTGAAGGAAGCCAGGAGTATCTGGATACCTTTACAAAGGGTGCCGAGAATGGTACTGCTACCGATAAGCTGATCGCAGCTCTTGAGGCAGATGGCTCCGATGCTGCAAAGGATATCCTGAAGGAGAAAGATTACCTCGCTAAGAAGTCCCAGTGGATCTTCGGCGGCGACGGCTGGGCATTTGATATCGGCTACGGCGGAGTGGACCACGTACTTGCTTCCGGCAAGGATGTCAACATCTTCGTTGTAAATACCGAGGTATACTCCAACACCGGCGGACAGTCCTCCAAGGCTACACCCGAAGGTGCAGTTGCTCAGTTCGCAGCAGGCGGTAAGGAAACTGTTCAGAAGGATCTCGCTGCTATGGCAATGAGCTATGGCTACGTATATGTTGCTCAGATTTCCATGGGTGCTGACAGAAATCAGTGCATCAAGGCAATCGCTGAGGCTGAGGCATATCCGGGACCGTCTCTGGTTATCGCTTATGCTCCTTGCATCAACCACGGTATCCGTAAGGGCATGAACAAGGCACAGGACGAGGAGAAGCTCGCAGTCGAGACCGGCTACTACAACCTGTTCCGTTTCAACCCTGCAGGCGGTGACAAGAAGTTCACTCTGGACTCCAAGCCCGCCACCAAGGAATACAGCGAGTTCCTCAGCGGCGAGGTTCGCTACACTTCCCTGCAGCGTAAGAACCCTGAGAGAGCTGCAAAGCTCTTCGCAGAGGCTGAAGCTCACGCAAAGGCTCACTATGCATACCTCGAGAAGCTGGGTGCCCTTTACAACAACTGATTCTAAGCCATAAAAAACTTAGCATTGTCTAACAAAGACAGTGAGTTGTAAGATGAAAACGATCAAAGGACAGGCATCCTTGGATGTCTGTCCTTTCTTCAAAAAAGTCGTATGAAGCATGATTTCATGCATATATTTTAAGGAGGATGAAACTATGGCACGTGTTATTGGAGATGCTTGCATCAGCTGCGGTTCCTGCGCTGCTCAGTGTCCTGTACAGGCAATTGCTGAGGGCGATGCACACTATGAGATCAATGCAGATTCCTGCATCGATTGCGGCGCTTGCGAAGCACAGTGTCCTGTAGGTGCAATTTCTGAAGGCTGAGCCATTTCAGAAGCACACAGACATTGGAAATACAGACAAAAATAGCGAAAGGAGCTGACATCCATGGATGTCAGCTCCTTTTATATATCTCTCCTGCGGTCAAGGTAATTATCATTCGGATGCCGCATCGTTTTCAGCAGCCCAGGTGTCATAATCCACTGCGCGAATGGACGGAACACCATAGTATGACTCATAGAAAATATTGATCCAATATCCCGGATCCTCTGTCATTTCCATTTTCTCAATCGCTGAATAGGAATTGTAAAAGTCCGTATGAACCAGCGGCACGGTAATTTCCTCTGCTCCCAGTGCAGCCTGCTCCTGAATATAGGAAATCCGCCTTGTCTCATCTCTCCAGATCCTGGCCAGATTCGTTCCATCTTCTACATATGCAAAGAAAAACTGAAGAGCAAGGACCGCTAGAAGGCTGTACCCGACACCTTTAAGAAGATACCCTTCGTTCTCTCCCTTCATAGCCTCTCGAATTCCAACCGCAAGAGCAATCAGCAGGAACAACCCCGCTCCAAAAAAGGCTCTTGCCTGTGTCTGAGAGGTTGCCGCAAGCGCATATGATGTAGCCAGGAACAATACGCCATACAGCGCCATTCTTGCCGCTGCACGGCCATTTTTCTGCAAGAGCAGAATAACCACGCACACAAGAAAAACCGCCAGTAAAACGCCAAAATACTCATGTATGGTAAGTGTAATTTTCTGTATTCTCGCGAGCAGCCCCAGGAAGCCGGAATAGTTTTCATCCTCGGTATGATAGGAAGCACGGATTCTGGCCCCCGGCGAAAGCACCATTACGGCAAGTCCAACTATATTGCCTGCAATTCCGGCATAATACGCAGGCGAGATCCTCTGTTTTCTTCTTTTCTGTATAATGAAGAGCAGCAGAAGATACAAAAAGCATCCTCCCGACGTATTTTCGTTACACCATCCGGCAAGAAGTCCAAAGAAAAATAGTTCCGTTCCCGCCATGATTCTATGCAGCATACTGCTCCTTCCGTCAGAAGCAGCATGTTCCAGTTCGTTTCTCTGGAGATTCATAAATCCGAGGATGAATAACGCTCCCCACAGATAATTACAGGCTCCATCCTCCCACAGAATTGTCTCCGAAAAATCCACTGCGTATAGCCATAGTCCCATTTGCAGCAACAGCATCGTAAAAACATCGAAACGCTTATCCGGTCTCACCAATCGGTACATCAAGACAGAAAGCACTACAAACGCCAGACTGTTTGCAATTTTGAACACTGGGCCCGGTAAATACAGGAAAATACGCAGCAGCAGATGGACAACACTTCGCCCGTTCCAGTTCATATACTGGTGATATTCCTGGCGAAGCAGATCCCATATTCCCGTTGCCTCTCTGACCTCCATCGCATACGAATAATCGTCGGATAGCATCGGCGTGAGCAGATTAAAAATCAAAACTGCTGCGAAAGACAAAAGCAGGATCAGGAGAAACATCCATTTCTCCCGATCCTGTCTGTTTCCAAGGTGCACGGACATTTTCTTCTTTTCTATGGCTCTATTCGAACAATCTGTCATTCTCTTACCCATTCTGTGCCGCAGCTGCTCCAGCCAAGTTGGCAAATTTTGTAAGCTCCGGCAGCCATTTCAGCTGCACCGTTCCAATCGGACCGTTTCTTTGCTTGGCAATGATTATTTCAGCGATTCCTTTGTCCGGTGAATCCTCGTGATAATATTCATCTCTGTAAATAAACATCACAATATCCGCATCCTGCTCGATAGCGCCGGACTCACGAAGATCGGAGAGCATCGGTCGTTTATCCGTCCGGGATTCCACCGCACGGGAAAGCTGAGACAGAGCAATTACAGGGACATTCAATTCTCTGGCCAATGCCTTGAGTGAACGGGAAATCTCCGAAATTTCCTGCTGTCTGGATTCCGAGCTCTTGCCGCCGCTTCCGCTCATCAGCTGCAGATAGTCAATAATAATCAGGTCCAGCCCCTGGTCCATCTTGAACTTCATACATTTTGATCGCATGGCTCCTACCGTAATTGCCGGAGTATCATCGATCATGAGTGCCGATTCACCGATTGTTTCCGCACCCTCGATCAGATCTGACCATTCTCCCTCCGAGAGATCACCCGTTCGTATCTTCTGAGCATCCACGTGGCTTTCCAGCGAAAACATACGGTTGATCAGCTGCTCCTTGGACATTTCCAGCGAAAAGATTGCCACCCGCTTTTTCTGACGGACGCCGCAATTCTCCGCAATATTCAATACAAAGGCTGTTTTGCCCATGGACGGTCTAGCCGCCAGAAGAATCAGATCCGCCGGCTGAAGACCGGCCGTCTTATTATCAAGATCGGTAAATCCGGTCGGAATTCCCGTGACATTACCATTGATCTTCGAAGCCATGACAATCTTACGCATCGCATTCGAAACAATCTGTCGTATATCCTGATATTCCGATCCTCGTTTTCCCTGTGACAGGTGGAAAATAGATTCCTCCGCCTTCGTCATGATTTCCTGAGCGCCGCCTGCCCCCATATAGGCGTCGTTGGCAACCTCCTCACAAACACGGATGGTTTGGCGCATCAATGACTTCTCAGCCACAATGCGGGCATAGCTTACGACATTCGCCGACGTAGGAACCTGCGCAATCAATGTACCAAGCGTCCTGGCATCATACATCTCCGGCGGAAGATTCTTTTCCTTGAGCTTTTCCTGCAGAGTAACCGGATCCACTGCAAGGCCGCTCTGTTCCAGCTCCAGGATTGATTCATACATAATCCCATACTGTCTGGAATAAAAGTCGTCCTTCGTCAGGATCTCCATGACGCTTCCAATGGCCTGCTGGTCCATCAGCATGGCACCAATGACCGACATTTCAGCTTCAAGATTATGGGGCATCACCCGTTTTACAGCATCTTCCTGCGGCATGTCATGCTTCCTTCACCTTCACATGAAGCTTTCCTGTCACCTCCGGATGCAGTTTAATCGTGACATCATGCATGCCGAAGGACTTAATAGGCTCCTCAAGAACAATCTTTTTCTTGTCCAGAGAAAGGCCATGCTGCTTTGACGCCTGCTCCGCGATTTCCTTGGAAGCAACCGAACCAAAAACCTTTCCGTTTTCTCCGGCCTTCATAGTTACCTCGATTGTCAGCCCGTCCAGCTTCACTGCCAGTTCTTTTGCCTGAGCCAAGCGCTCTGCGGCCATCTTATCCTCGTGCTGCTTCTGAAGCTTGAGCTCGTTTTTGTTCTTTTCTGTCGCCTCTACCCCGACATGCTTGGGCAGGACGAAGTTTCTCGCATATCCGTCACTGACATTAACAATCTCACCCTTTTTACCCAGGGACTTTACATCCTCCAGCAAAATAACCTTCATCTCATGAATCTCCTTTCTCTACAACTCTCCATCGTCCATCATCGAATCAATCGTATGCTTGAGCAGCTCTTCCGCCTCTTCAGTCGTTTTATTCTCCAGCTGTGCTCCGGCAATATTCATATGTCCGCCGCCGCCCATGCGTTCCATAACAATCTGTACATTCACTTCATCAATAGACCTGGCACTGACAAAGATTTTACCCTGATAGGGCGTCAGCACAAAGCTTGCCTTGATTCCCTTGATATCCAAAAGTTCATTGGCTGCCTGTGCTCCCACCACAGTAGGGCTTTCCAGTCCCTGACTCCGACAGGTTGAAATGGCAAATTCCTCCCGGTAAATCTCTGCCTGGGAGACTGCATCCGCTTTTGTTTTATACTCTACAGCATTTTCCCGGAAAAGTTTTCGAACCCGTGTCACATCCGTACCATTCCTTCGAAGGAAGGCCGCCGCCTCAAAGGTTCGAACACCCGTCTTACTCTGAAAATTATTGGTATCCATAACCATTCCGGCATAGAGAGCATCTGCTTCCTCCTGACTTAGCCGCAAATTGTCGTCTACGTACTGTAATACCTCCGATACCATCTCGCAGGCACTGGAAGCATATGCCTCCACATAGGAAAGCGTCGCATTCTCAATAAATTCACTTCCTCTGCGATGATGATCAAGAACAATGATCGATTTACACATCCGAAGAAGCTCCGGGCATTCCGTGATGCTCGGCCGGTTCACATCCACCACAACAAGTGCTGAGTCATCCGTTACACGCTGAATTGCCTGATCACTCGATAGGAACAAATCCTCCGGATAGTCCGGATTTTTGCCGAACAGATCAACAATGGGCCGCAGGGATGTGGACACCTGATTCAGCACGATGTGCGCCTCTTTCCCCAGCGTTCTGCAGATCCTGTAAATACCGATGCCGGCGCCGACACAGTCAATATCCCCCAGCCGGTGTCCCATAATGAAGACCTTATCCCGTGTGGAGATAATCTCCTTCAGTGCCTCTGCCTTCACTCTTGCCTTTACGCGTGTTGTTTTCTCAATCTGCTGCGTTTTACCGCCGTAATAGACAATATTACCTGGCATCTTAACAACTGCCTGATCGCCGCCGCGGCCAAGCGCCAGATCAATTGCATTGCGTGCAAACTCATAGTTCTGCGCATAGCTTAGACCATCCATTCCGAAGCCTATGCTGAGTGTCATCGCCATTTCATTGCCGATATTAACCGTCTTGGCCTCTGACAGGAGTGAGAAATGAGCTTCCTGCAGCAGGATCAGTGCTCTCTTGCGAAGAACGATCAGGTACCGGTCCTTTTCCACCTTACTGCAGATACCGTCCACAGAAGCAATATACTTATTCACCTGTCGGTCAATGAGCGCCACAAGAATCGATTTGCGGACATCCTCCAGACTTTCCAGCGCCTCATCGTAGTTGTCAATATAAATAAACCCAACCACCACGCTCTGGTCATCCACTTCCTGGATCGCCAGCCGCTCTGCCGTTTCATCAAAGAAGTATACGGCAATCAGCGCACTCCCATATCCGCTGTCTTCTATGATATCCGAGTCCTGTACCAGGCAGTCCAGCGGTATTCGCTTCATTTCCACGCGGAAGCTGCTGCCCTCAAATTCGATTTTCAGGCTGATGCCGTCGTCTCCGGTCGGAAGCGTATCCTTTGTTAACGATGGGAACAGAGAACTGATCTGTTTCCGGACGGTTTTGTCCTGATGAACCACCCGGTCGAATTCATAATCGGTCCAGACAATTCTTCCGGTGTCATCCAGGATGCAGTACGGAAGTTCCAGGTTTTTCAGGAGACGTTTCTGCACCTGACCGTATTCTGTGGCAAAGCTCACCATTTCATTAAGAATCAGTGCCCTGCTGTGCATGCGCATCGCCACTACCACAATCACATACGCGACTGTGAACACCATCAGCACCAGCCCGGATGGCCAGTCCATGAACAGAATCAGAATATTAACAAGAATCAGAAAAAAGCCAAGTCGAATCGGTGTCTCAAAGTAGCCCGATATTCTATTTTTAAATTTAATCTGATTCCCCATCGCTCCCTACCTCATCTCACACATGCTGCTCGCAAACGGACGCATAGCTGGATTATAACACAGACAGAGTAAAGAAAAGCCCCTGTCCTAAAGGACAGGGGCCGAATTCACCTTAATACCGGTAATTACTTCTCAACATAAGGAAGAATTGCAAGGTGACGAGCTCTCTTAATTGCGCCTGTCAGCTCGCGCTGATGTGTTGCGCAGGTGCCGGTAATTCTTCTGGGAAGGATCTTGCCGCCCTCCGAGATGTACTTACGCAGCTTTGCTGCATCCTTGTAATCAATGGTATTATCTTTTCCGCAGAAAACGCAAACCTTTTTCTTTCTATGGAAGGTTCCTCTGCGCTTGAAAGGCTTGCTGCCTGCCGTCTTTGTGAAAGCCATAATATCCTCCAATCTCACCGGACAAGTGCCGGATCCTCATTGCCGCCTCGGCGCGTTCGAATGGATTTCGTTTATTCGTTCTAATTAAACGGAAGCTCCTCATCAATGCCGTCCGGAATGTTCATAAATCCGTCAATGGCACTGGCTGTGGATGCACTGCTCATTCCTGCAGATGCTGCAGGAGCCGGCGCTCCTGCGCCCGCATACCCGCTGTAATCCGGAGCTGCGCCCTGCGCATTTCTGCCCTCTGCGAACTCCTGATCCTCAACCACAACATCTGTAGTATAAACCTTTGTACCGTCCTGCTTAGTATAGCTGCCTGTCTGAATTCGACCGGACACACAGATCTTGGTTCCCTTGTGCAGGTACTTCTCCGCGAACTCGCCGGACTTGCCGAACGCTACGCAGGAAATAAAATCTGCCGTCTGCTGGTCCCCCTGATTGCTGCGGCCGCGTCTGCGGTCAACCGCAAGGGTGTACCTGGCAATCGCCATAGCCTGATCCCCCTGTGAATATCTCACGTCAGGATCTCTCGTTAAACGTCCCATTAGAACAACTCGGTTCATATTGCCTCTGCTTTCTGTTAAGCTTCGTTCTGTTTAACGCACAGATATCTGATGACATTGTCCATAATGCGCATACGCTGCTCGATCTCTGTGATAACGGAACCATCGGCATCGAAATGAATGAAGCTGTAGCAGCCCTCGTTCATCTTCTGGATCTCATAAGCCAGTTTCTTCTTGCCCCAGTCATCAACACCGGTAATGGTGCCTCCAACCTTCTCGACAAGTGCCTTGCAGTTATCGATAACTGCAGTTCTCGCCTCATCATCAATCTGCGCATTCACAACAACGGCTAACTCGTATTTGCTCATGTGCTGTACCTCCTTCTGGTCTCCGGCTCTTACCCCTCGGTAAGAACAAGGATTGATAATAGCTGCTGCCGCATCTGCATCAAGGCAGACTGCGGGTGTGGATGAATTCCCACGGACGTTTATCATACCACAGATTCAGGTTGAACTTCAAGAGGTTTTTATCTGGTTGAATACTTCTCCGATGGGAGCACTGATCACCAGATCTGCCTGCGCATCCCT
>CAVBQH010000064.1:0-12912 GCA_963597485.1 Acutalibacteraceae bacterium | reverse complement strand
GCGTGTAATTTGAGCGCCGTTCAGATTTTCATAGGCAAATCCGCTTACGGAAACTCCCGCATCTGCGACGGTGCAATTCGATATGATCGCTTTGCCACCGCTCGATGCCTCCGTGCTTGATGCAGTACCCTCTGTATTGACCTGATTGGTTCTTACAAAACCACTTTCTCCAATTCCCGGCTGATCATTGGAATTCCATTCACAGCCTGATACATGGCAATTGTCAATATTGGCATCAACAGCAAATGTGATCTCCCCGTCACTGGTCATTGTTGCCCATTTATTTTGAGAAATCACCGCATCCGACACCTGACGATAAGAGCTTCGATCCTCCGTCCAATTGTTCAGAGAAATCCAATACTGATACTCGGTCTGTGTCTTCGGAGCAGTCACAAATGTCGATTCGTTGTACTCCGCAAAGCCGGAAGCAGCGATATTATGGCATTCCTCCACACCGGAATCTGTAATACGGCCTCCTATATTGCGCCACACCAAACCGGCCCCGGAAATCTTGGTATTATTTTTTACAATACACTTTTCCACAACCCCCGTGCTGGCGGTGCCATTCATACCGTACTCATACTTGAACTCATACCTCTTGACGTCGACATCCTTTCCATCTATCTGAACACTAGCAACATTCTCTCCTTGCGTTCCAACCGTCGGGCTCGACACCAGTGTCTTCGTCAGAACATTCTTCGTCACATCCCCGTTCTGATATACCAGTCCGGCACTTCCAAGTGTCGAATTCTGCACCGTAATATCCGAAAGTGTTCCGTAGTTGTACTCTACGAACTCATTCGAACCGTGATCGATGTCTCTTTCGCCATTAACGGTTTTGGTCGATGCTGTATAATATGCTCCTTCCAGTACAAGGGATTTGATCGCCCCTGTTGATGTTACATAGTGTGCGAAATCCTTATTGCGAAGGTTCTGCAGCTGCACTGCTGTTCCCGGATTCCCATACTTTCTTCCGAAATATGTGCCATCCATATACTGGAAACTCACATTGCTGGTATTCTCCAGATGAATATCCATATCCTGCCGGATCTTCAAATGAGTGTTGCAATTCTCAGCTGTAGTCAAATCGCCCGTACTCAGGTAGCTGAAACGTTTTGACCGTTCTTTATCAAATGCATTGCCCAGGTCCGTTGCTCCCGTCACAGAGGAAAACTTTTGTCCATCCCACTTGGAGAGATTTTCCAGCTGGCTCATCGACCGCACGCGGTAATCATGATCGTCAGCACCGTCCTTCGTCATGACAAAGGTACTCTTCAGTGCCTTTTCATTTGTTGTCCCGCCTTCCGGAACCTTTGCTGCCTTCGCCGTATCGGCAAAGAACGGCTGGAAGGAGAACCGCGCAGTCGGGATGTTGCCCTTCCCGGAAGAGATAGTGATTCCGATTCCCTCACTCTCCTGCGTCAGTGTCTGCCACGGTGCAAATTTCTTTGCCGTATCCGGCTCGCTGTAGCTCAGATATTTATCCAGCTGGAAGACGTACGCTTTATCCACTGAACTGTCACCCGCCGTATTCTTCGGCAAGCTGTTCAAGCTCTTCAGCGCGTTCAGCAGCTCTGCATCCGCTTCCTTGAAAATCTCCGTTTTCCCGGTTGTCTTCGTGGTATTTACATCTGCCGGTGAGGAAACGGCGCCGGTGTTGTCTGCACGTCCAAAGGTGCTCCATGCGCTGTTGGCTCCGGTAATCAGGATATACCCGCTCTCGGACACTGTCTTGCCGCCTTCTGCCAGAAGGCCGTTTTCCAGATTGTTTCCAGCAGATGTCACAGGAGAATATTCCACTCCATCCGCCGTGGTATATCCGTGAAAATAATAGCTTCCGTCCACCTTCTCATAATACAGAAGGCTGTAGTGATCCTGTGTCTCATGGGACCAGTCGCCATAAGCTGTCTGCACCTGCGTTGAAGTCCCTTCCGAGGTTGTGACCGTCACTGTCGGCATCGGGTACGGATACCTCTTGTGCTCATCATCATTTGTCATGTAGTTATAGTACCCGACAGTATGATCTTGATCCGCATGTCCGGCATCGCCATACAGGTTCAGGTTGGAAAGCTCCTGATAGGACGCGCCTGTCGCCTTGCCGGAGTAGTCCTTCAGCTCAGTATTCTCTGCTGTCAGTGCACAGTCTGTCAGATAGTAATTACTCTTTATCTCCTTGCCGCTGTCGCAGGACTTATAGAATGGATACCAGCTCTTGGCATTTACCTTCCAAAATGCTTCGTAAACGCCGGAAACTGAACCGTTTTTGATGTCCTGAATTGCCCCGCTCGCATTCTGCGCGGACTCAATTACGCCCAGCGCATGGCAGTTGGTAATGCTGGTACTGTCATCGTTTGTTTGACTTGCAAAACCACTGGCATTCTGGCCGGCATGAATCACAACATTTGCATAGCATTTATCAATCGTCAGGCCGCATTTTGCATTTCCTATAAATCCGGATACATCCTTGCTGCCGTATATCGCTCCTGCCACATAACAGTTCTTAATGCTCTTATTCCATACCGTTTGCTCCTGTACAAAGCCCGCAACATTATCGTCGCTTTCCGATCCTCCCGGAGCAATTCCAATGGAAACGTAATCATACGTGCCATGGTCCTTTTGCATGGGCTGATAATAGCCAGAATCTCGATCCTTGTTATACAATGACGGATCTGCATACAGACCGCAGTCCTCAATGCTGCTGCCATTAGATGTAATAAAACCATCCCCCCAGATCGTGGCATTGATGATGTAGCAACGCGTTATTGTTCCGCCATTGGTGGTACTCTTGATAAATCCGGTACCGTAAATGGAAGCATTAATAATTTTGCAGTCCGCTACTGTACCGTTTTCCATTTGACCGGCAAAACCGGCATCCGTCAGCTGATCATATCCATTGCCAGCGCCAAACTGTGCGTCGGTAATGGTGATGTCATGCACGCTTGCGCTTTCTCCGGATATCTTCCCCAGGAAATGCTCCGCCTTGATATTGGTAACCTGCAGATCGTACAGTTCACCATATACTGTTGTGACAAATGTGCTGCGCAGTCCATCGAGAACATAATAATCTCCGCTGCCTGCAGCCGCCTCCGGACGAAGCTTACTGCGATACACTGCATTCGCCCAACCGATCTGCTTCAGTGTCGGCGACTGATAGGCATCTGCCTTCGCATCCGTTATGGGAGTGCCATTCTTATAAAATGTCACTTTTGAATGATCAAAAGTAATATCCAGCTGCTGCTCAATGATGCGTCGATCATTCGACTGCGTCAGGAAACCAGTATTGCTGACAGCATTTTCAAAAGCAAAGAAATACTTCAGCTGATCCGCACTCCGAAGGATGGCTTGTGGTGTATCTGTCTCCGATGCCGTCGCCTTCGACACCGTCTGAAGCACTCCCTTTTCTGCTGACTTCACCGCATCTGCAAAAAACGGAATATAGGTAAATGCTGCAATGGAGGGCTGTTGTGTACTGTTAGTGATCTCGCGGATTGCCATTAAAATGCCAAAGGTGTTCCCGCTCGGTGCAAACATCCAGGTCTTTTCCTGGAAATCGCTCATAGAAAATGTCACATCATAGGCCGTATAGCCACTCAGTGCCGCAGCACTTTCATTGCTTAATGGATATTTGGCAAGATCTGTAATCTTCTTACTGATCTGTCCCCACGTTTCTGTATCTTTCTTTCCATCTGTATTGCCTGCTGCAAGGCAGACATACCGATCCTTTTCCTCCCCGTTCTTCACCAGCAGCAAATATCCGCTTTCAGCAACATAGTGATCTTTTGCAGTCACAAAATCCTGGGCGCTTCTAATCTCCTTATAGGTTGCGGTTTTAGCATTTTCTCCGCTCTGGAGCATATAGCCATGGTAGTAGAAGGTTGAGTCTAGGCTATTGGTTGTTCCGTCCCAGATGCGCTCATAGTAAATCAGACCAAAGGTGTCTTCTGAGGACTCCTCCGGCACCTCCCAGTCGCCGATCTGCGCGTACTTTGCCGAGTCCTGGTCGGCAGCATCTATTTTAGCTCCGGTTACCGGATGGTAGAAGAATCTCGCAAAGGCCGTGGTAACTGTGCGGAATGGATATCTGGTTGCATTGTCTGCGTAATGCGCCGATTCACCGGCGGCAGACGAGTCGTAATAGTAAGCCTTCTGTGCCCTATCTACTCCCTTTGTCAGAGGACAATCCGACGCATAGTAATCCGCGCCGGTGAGTGTGGCTTCCGGAATCAGCGCGGTCCGGTTCGAATCTGTGACCGCTGTACCATTCACAGTTCCGACGGCCTCCTCCGGCGCGCCGTTCATTCCCTTCAGATAATAATTGGTATTCCCATCCTTCGACAGACTCTTCAGACTGCCCGCATAGTAGCCAAAGTGCGTGGTATCTGCCGTTTGTGTGCTGCCGGTTTCGGTGGTGCCCTCTGTATCCGGTGTACCGTTTCCCGTGCTTTCCTGATCTGCGCCGTTCGAAGCAGTCCCCGCAGCGCCCTTCAAGTAGACGCGGCCGGTGCAGTAGGTATCTCCTGCCTTAAGGCTTTCTGCCTCACCAACCAGCCCTCCTGCATAGGCAGAATTCGAAGCAACAGCGACAGAGCTGGTCGAATACGAGCTTGTGATCGTCAGGGTTCCTGTGGACTTTCCGACCAATCCGCCCGCGCCGCCGTTTCCGCCCGCGAGGTAGACATTGTAGCGTCCCTGCGGATAGCCTGCATCTGAGGCCGCAGCATCCGGCTGACCAGCCTCATCCTTATAGGCGGGCGTCCCGTCCACACTTGTCGTGCGCCCGCCGGAATAGCTATCCTTGATCGTCGTCGTTCCGGAGGCGCTGCCGATCAGTCCGCCTGCGCCGTCCGTGCTGCTGGTACCATTTGTGTTTCCGCCGTTTCCCTCGGAGCGCACATAAAGGGAAGACATGCTGCTCTGAATTGTGGTTGTCGCGTCATCCTTGCCGATCAGTCCGCCCGCACTGCTGCCGGACCATACCTGATCCTTCGATCCGGAGCCGGAAACCGCTGCTTCCGAAACAGTCACCTTTGCAGCGCTTCCCGTGCTGCCGATCAGTCCGCCCGCACATCCTCTCTTTGCCGTAATACGGATGCCATAAGCCTTGCCGGTTCCAGCCGCTGTCTGTCCTGCTCCGGCGGTTCCGGTCACAGTCTGTCCCGCTTCTGCGCAGTCAGTATCCGCCTTATCTGTCAGAATAGTAAGACCGCTTATATTGGATTCTCCGCCGCTTACTGTTCCGATTGCACCGCCGGCAGCACCTGCGCCTGTTACCTCCAGGGTGTGGGCAGACACCGCTACTTGATTCAACGTAAGATTTCCGGACGCGGTGCCCACAATGGCACCGGCTGCGCCGCCGTTTCCATCTGTATCTACGGCAGAAGCCTCCAGTACCGGCACGATCAGATTGACACGCTTTAATGTTACAGTTGTTCCTGCTGCCTGCATGCCAACATAGGCCCCTGCTGCACGATTTGCAGCGGTGCCCTTATCTGCCTTTAATGTAAGATTTCCGGCAATGGTGATGCCGCTCTTCTTGTTGTCCTCAGTAACACCGGAATTGTCGATCTCAACCTTTCCGCTTGTAACCTGGCCGATAAAAGCCGAGGCCGTCTCACCCTCAATGCCAAGGTGAGCGGTTACTGTGCTCGATTCTGTAACAGCTGCCTCCTTGGAGATGGTCTTTACCGTTACATTTTCCAGGGTAAGTTTTCCGTTGCTGCCATTGCCATTATTCCCAGCTGCGGCAGCATCCACCACACCAATGACTGCTGCAGCGATACCGTTTGCGGAGTAGATGCGGCACCCCTGAAGTCCGCTTGCAAGTGTAAGACTGCTGCTCTGCAGCTGCTTGCTTAGTGCAGCAGCATTACTGTCTGCCGTCTTTTCATACCAGCAAACAGCAACGTTTGTTACACTTCCGCTCTTCGCCCTTGCCAGCAGAACCGCCGCTGAGGAAGCAGCCCCTGTGTTCGTCGTATCCGTCTTCCCGGTCACAACTGCGGTTGTGTCTGCGATCACCAGATCCGAAATCTGAAGAGCATCCGCCGCTTCATTGATGAGCGCTGCCTGCTCTTTTCCTTCAAATCGGAATGCAGCCAGTATATGATTGTTCCCTTCAAAGGTCTTAATTCCCGTATTGGTGATGCCGTAGCACGCGCCCTTGGAAATCAATTTACCGCCAGTACTATCACCGCCTTTACCCGAGTCTGATAAAGAATTTTCCGAATCTGAATTCTCCCCTGTCCCAGCTGTATGCGAATACGGATAAACCTGTATATTCTCTTTGGACGGTGCCTCATCTCTCCCCGATGCGCAATAGCCATATTGTGATTCCATGCCCGTTGCCGAAGCAATGGCTGTCAGGAAGGCTGTAGTAGTTTCCTCTCTATCAGCAGTCCCGTCCGTCTTCTGGCTCTCTTCCGCCGCAGAATCCTCATCCCAGTAGAGGTCGCGGACAATGGATACTGTATCGACAGTAACTCCCTCTGCAATTTGCTTATTTGCAAAATCCACTCCGGATAGTTCCGAAGACAGATTCTGCAGATGTCTTGCATTGGACACGGTTACAACCGTTTTCTTGCCCAGTCCTAAAAAGTTTGATTCTGTCCTGACGGAATTGAACAGGCTGTTCACAGTCACTGTCTGCGAGACATCTTCTCCGCTCTCATCGCTGGTGAGCGTAACCGTAATCGTTATGTCTTCGCCCGGGTAGAACCCCTGGAAGAGATCTGCAAAATGTCCGTTCTCCCTGACAATACTGTCCAGAACAATGGCATAATATTTAGCCTTAACTTTTTCCGTTTTCTGAGCGCCATTATCTTCCGCAGAATATCCCGGAACCACAACATCGAAGCTCTTAACGCTGTCTTCCGATAATACCGATTTGCTGAACCAATCAGTATCCGTCTTAACCGTCTTCGGATCGATCGTTTTTTCAAGTGTTTGGCCGCTCACGCTTCCTTCAAAGGTAAGCTTGAGCTTCGTCCGGAAGGTACTCCCGCTGCTCTGTCCTTCCTGCGTGGAGCCAGCATTCATGGCTTTTGCAGAAGTGTGACGGTAGTAGTTCTTGTCCACCACGTACAGAACCAGCGATTCCGCATTGCGAACGGCAACCGACGGCGCATACAGATCCCCTGAATTCTTAAGCTCGCCCAGTGCACCGCCGTAATACCCAATGATCGTGCGTTTCCCGTCTACCTTGTAATCCCTTCTTGCATTTGCATCCGTACGGCTGACCTTTTGAGCATCTTCTACCGTAATCGCATGATCCGAATCGGTATAGAAAACACCGTACACCGTTCCGCTCATAGCATCGTATTCGATATAGAAATGGTGGCCCCGGAGTGTTTCATCAATTGCACCCTCCGGCAGCATGTACTCCATCGCTCCATTCTTAACCTCTGAAGCACTCTCCGTGGTCATCGAATAGAACAGAGAGTCTGTTGAATCATTCCCTTCCTCATCAAGTGTGGTAGGATCATAGACCTTGATGTTTTGGGCCTTATTCAAAATCAGGGTTCCACGATCCGCAGCTGAGCCGGTTGTTTTCTCCAGAAAGCTGTCCCACTGTCCGTTTGCCTGGGCTGCCGTCAGATGATTCTGCGCCGCAATAAAGATTTCCTGGGCTGTTTCATCCATTTCCATACGTTTTAAATTGCGCTGGTGGTGAATCACTGCCACAAAGCCAAATGCGAACAGGATGACAATGATTGCCACCGTGATCAGCATTTCAGCCATCGTAAATCCATTGCTGTTTTTATATCTTCTTCTCATCTGTTGCTCCGCGATTCTGTAAATATCCCGAACGTATCTGTTCAGCACCTGCCACACAGGCAAACCTGCACCGGAAATTGTTCCTGTTGATTTCGGCATCATTTCATACGGTTATGAATACAAACCACCGCGTCCTCAATATTCTGATCGTTTTTCTTGCTGCTTTTGATTTGTATTTTTAACGTAAAATAGCCGCCGTCTCCCGACTGCGGCATTGTCACAGAAAGTGACTCAATATATGCGTACAGATCTCTTGTCTGTACCTTATGCGGTATAAGCGGAATGCTGACACCCGACTGCGGCTGAACCTGAATTCCCTTCTCATTGTGCTTATCGGTCCCATTTATGTACTGCATCGAGTACCCACGGCTGCCGGCATAAAAAAATAAGCCTTTCGTTTCTCCATTTTCAATCAGTGTCAGTGCGGTCGGGGCATTCACTTTACCGGAGTTTTGTACCTGTCCGGAAGATTCAACATCGCACGAAGTCACCGAAGACAAATCCTCGGTGAGAGCACTTACCGTTGTAGCAAGAAGTGTCTGTGCATCCGCCCGGAGACTGATTCTCTGATATACGTTTCTGGCAGCAATGATGCCGCCGAGTATAGCCATAGTCACCAGTCCTATCAGCACCACCGTCATCAGCGTTTCTGACAGTGTAAAACCGTTTGTATTCCGAAGCTTGCTTCTCCCCCTGCGAACCCAATTCGCTTCCATACGCATAATTCCCTTCTCTTATTCGCCGGAGTCGCCCGTTTGTGTTCCCTGCTGCGCAGCATCCTTTTTATATCGGTACCACGCCGCCTCCACCTTTCCCGTGCTCTTGTTCTTAATGATCGAGGCCTCTACCGGGATTGTTGCCGTCGCTGCCATGCTGTCAGAGCTGTTCTGCCAAAGACTGATTGTTGCACTGACAGCTTTACTTTCATACGTGTCCTCACCGTCTTTTACGTTTTTATCCGTCACATGTGCGTAGGATTCAATGTAATTGCGCTGATCCAGATATGATGCATACGCCTTTTCTGATCTTGTTACAATCCTGGTCGCTGCTGACGTCATAGCCTCCAGCATCAGCGCCCCCAGCGCCACAATCAGAATAGCAGCAAGTGCCTCTCCAATTGACTCACCACGTTCTGCCAGAATTTGGTCTTTCAGATTCGTCTTCATCTCCTACTCCTGCTCCGGCTGTTCTTCCTCCTCGTTCAGCCACTGAATGACACAGCGAATGTTCTGCGTATTGCCCGTCGTCGTAAGAGTTCCGCTGTCTGTCTCAGACTTTACAGATTCATAGTCCATGAAAATCGTCGGATGCAGTACAAATTTCTCTTCCGTTAAGCTTGATGCATCTTTAGAAGACGCATTTACTGAAAGCGTAACGTGAATTGAGAAGTCCGGCTGCATGATAAACTTCGCTGTCACCGCCGGAATCGTATCACTTGAAATCCCGTCCCCGGTTAAATTCAGTGTCGCCTGCCTTTGCGGATAGCTGGCCTCGGCGATCTTGCCGGACGGAACCCAGGATGAAAGCGTCTCTGTATTAATGATGCCATCCTGTCCCAATACATCCGTTCCCGCCCCAGCAGTCGCAGCTGCCAGTGCTTCTTGGGAATCGGATTCCTGCGTACCGGCAGTATTCTCCTTTTGCGGCCAGGATTCCTGAATTTCACTCATCTCCCAATATAGCTGATAGAGCTCTTCTGCCATCGACAGCTCAACTTCGCGAAGGCTGTCCAGCTGGCTCGTAAGGTCTCCATTCTTAGGAGTAAACCCGTTCACATAGTTTGAGTTTGCAGCCGTGGTCTGATTTTTATTCACGTACCAGGTGTCATCATCCTCCGGGTCCGAGAGCATCGTATCCTTCACCAGATTTCTTGCTGAATCCATTGCATACCGCTGCGCATCCGCGGAGGTAATCCCGCTCATTCTCCCGGCCGATGTCATGGCCGCCGCTATAATAATAGATCCAACAACAGCGCAGACAACGAAAAAGAGCAGAGCCGCCGCCAGGGACGCTCCGCTTTCGGATTTCATTTTCTGTTTGCACATGGCTCTGATCTTCATGGCAAAGTTTCTTTCCGAAGACTTCTTCTATCAGCTTTTGTTTTTCAAAGTCTCTTTCCAGGGTTTTCGTCTATCAGCTCTTTTCAGAAGTCTCTTCTGTCGTTATTTCCAGAAGCCCGCTTCTTGTTTACCGCTCTATTCGCTGCTCTGGCTGTCCAGGAAGTTGATTCCGTCCGTACTCGGTGCGTTGTACAGCGTCTCATAGAAGGTTACGGTCACGCTGACCTCCACCGCTCCGCCGGAAAGGCTGTTGGATCCGCCGTTTCCTCTGTTGGAGGGCGAGATGGTGATATCCTGGAGCAGACACCGGTATTCGCAGTGATACAGCTCCTCGAGCATTTCCCTGGCCGTTTCATAACTGGCTGCTGCAAAGGTGATCTGAAGACCGCGGCGCACCGTCGTATCTCCGCTGTAGGCCGTCGGCTCCTGAAAGCTGAGATTAAAGGTCTCAGCGTCTTCAAAAATATTGTTCAGTGCGATGATTTCCTGCTTCTGATTGTTGTAGGTCGCCACCACGCCGTCGCTGGTGAGCTTGCCGGATTCAATCTGCTCCTGCATCTGCTGCATGGAGGCTGCCTTGGTCTGGTAGGCCGCAAGCTCTGTTTCCAGAACGGAGGTGTTGTACTGCACCTTGGCCTCCTGCAGACCCTTATAGACAAACTGGTAATAAAACAAACCGATCAGCGCCGCTGCCAGGAGCAGCAGCACGATTTCCTCTGATTTCTTCAGATTTCTCATCACTGCTCTCCTTCTTTACTGTGCACTGCCTTCTACATCTGTCTGGGAAAGGTCCGAGGCAACCCCCTCTGCGACATTCTCCATTGCCTCCGAAAGCGGGTTCACTACAGATACTCCGGAGCCCGCGGTCTCCTCTGTCCCGGAATCTGTCCCTGCCGGTGTAAAGTAAATGGTCATGGAGGAGATGACATTTTCCGAAGCAGCATTTGCATCCGACGATGTGCTTTGATCCTTTGTAGCCGCATTGGATACAACAACATAGGTTACCAGCGGACTTTCCTCCAGCCTGGCCGTGACATCGGAAACGCTGGCTAATTTCGCCGAATTAATGGAAAGCGTCGCCACATTCCCCGACATGCTAAGGCTCAGGAGCGCATCGCTTTGCATCAGCTCCTTCTCCACCAGGTCCAGAATCTCCATCCGGTCCTGCAGAGAGGACTCATCACTGCTAAGATATCCGTTGCCGTAGTGGGAATACTCGGCACGGATTTCCTCATAGGGCTCCAGAGAAGCCTTCACATCCTCTATCTGTGCCTCCATCTGGTGATAATTGTTTTCCAGACGGTTGATCTCGTCGAGCTTTCCCTGCACGCATACCTTGCTGAACAGGGCGACACCGCACATGAATACGAGGAAAATGGCGATCTCCGCCATATTTTTCCCGGTATGCTTTTCTTCAATGAACAGGTTGATGGAGGTCTTGTCGGGAAGCCTGCCTGTCTGCCTTCCTGCAGGCAGTGCAAGACCGCCGGCCTTGACCATCTGGCCGTCTTTTTTCTTTTGTATCTTTTGATCTGCCATAGTTACCTCTGTCAGAATTTCTGCGCTTAGCTACCGTCTAACGGAATACAGCCAGGCTGCACACCCCAATCCTGATTTTGATGTACGAACATGTCCGATTTGGTCGGGCAGAATTCTTACTCCAATACCGCACCGTATCCCTGCATCATCAGCAGCAAGCTGTCCTCATCCGGATTCTTCTGCAGGTTCACGCCATCCGGCAGGAGCTCTGTCAGGGGACGCACCGGCAGATCCACCGATTCCTGAATGTGCTCCGCGAATACCGGATGTGCCGCTCTTCCGCAATAGTAAATGCAGTCAATGGAATTGCGCGGGTTATTGTAGTTATAGAAGTTCATGACACGCATCACTTCCGTTGCCAGTGTCTGAATCTGATCCGTAACCAGCTCGCTTTCTGCAATGCCGTTCTGATTGGCATCGAGCATGACCTGCGCGATGTGAACATCTACGCCCTTTTCCGACGCAATGGCCTCGCACAGGGACTTCTCACTGGCGCTTAGGTTCCTGGTGATCTCATAGGCTCCGTCGGAGAAAAAGTGCAGCTGCATACGGCTGTAGCCCATGCACAAAACGGCATAGTCCTTGCTCTGACTCGACTTGTCTGTGCTCTGCGCGGTACCTGTGCCTGCAGCAAGCGGCTTTCCCTCTACGCGGAACGCCTTCCCTTCCGCAGCCGTCATTCCTTCTGCTGCGGCACTTTGCTGCAGCGGATTTGCCCCCGTATGAATGCCGCGGGCCTGTGCTTCCTCAGCCGCACGCCTTGATAGCTCATCCACAGAAAGCTTGCCGCGGCGCTTTTCCTTTTCCAGCGCCCGCCGCCGTTTCTGCTCTTCTCTTTGCTCTTCCCTTAGCTGCGTCGCTCTTTGCTTCTCTTCTCCTGCGAGGCGCTTTCTGCGCTCTGCAGCATCCTCCGGAGGGAGCACCACCTGCTGCAGTGCCAGAACGTCCGGAACAAGCTTGACCAGCGTCAGTCCTGCGCGCTTGCACATAGCCTTGTACTGCGCGATCTGCTCCTTGGAAAGGGCTGCAATCAAGAGCTCCATCTCCTGCTCATCGGAGGAAAGCACAGCATAATCGTACACATACTGATCCGCCTCCTCCTGCAGATAATCGCGGAATTCATAGGGAATGTTGATCAGAAGCTGCCGATGCGTCATGCGCGGCAGCCGCACCCGCCGGATGTAGTAGGATTCCGAGGGGATGGCGATGGCAGTACTGCGAACCCGTATTTTATTATGCTTCACAACCTCGCGCAGATATTCTGCCAGTGCGTGAAACGCAACGATCCTGCCGCCCACAACCATGTTGTCGGGCATGACCTCCAGAATGGTGCGGGTCACCTTCCCCTTATTCATGATGATGATTTTAAGAAAACGATCTTCGACTTCAATGCCGAGGTATTTGCCTGCCATATGCGTAAATCCAATCCGTGAAGAATGATATCCGGTATCTGTTCAGTCACACCTGCCGTTTTCCGAGGGAAAATTGTAATTGTTTAGCACCCATCTCGATTTTCCTTCGGAAAACCTCGATGTGGCTG
>CAVBQH010000063.1:0-12934 GCA_963597485.1 Acutalibacteraceae bacterium | reverse complement strand
GGTGACCGGTATTCATCACAGTGAGATTCCGGAAGAGGAGCTGATTGCATATGCGGCGATGGCGGAGTGTGCGTCCTCGCATCCGATCAGCAAGAGCCTCCAGAAGGCCTATGGAAAGGAAATTGACAGAAGTCGTGTGGCCGGCATAGAGGAGATCAGCGGGAAGGGTGTTCGTGCGCAGGTGGATGGACACAAGGTGGCCGTTGGAAACCGAAAGCTGATGGAGCTGGAGGGTGTGTCCTGTGAGGCATGCTCCGGCATCGGAACCATTCTGTATGTGGCACTGGACGGCCGGTATGTAGGACACATCGTGATATCGGATGTAGTAAAGCCGCACGCGAAGGAAGCCATTGCATCGCTGCAGCATGCAGGAGTTCGGCAGACGGTGATGCTGACCGGCGATGCAAGGGCTGTGGCAGAACAGGTGGCGGGTGAGCTCGGCATCCATACGGTATGCAGTGAGCTTCTGCCTGCCGATAAGGTTTCAAAGGTAGAAGAGCTTCTTGCAAAGGAAAGTGACAAGGAAAAGCTGGCTTTTGTGGGAGACGGTATCAACGATGCCCCGGTTCTGACGAGAGCGGATATCGGTATCGCCATGGGCGCCATGGGCTCGGATGCTGCCATAGAGGCGGCCGATGTGGTGCTGATGGACGATGATCCGCTGAAGATTGCAAAGGCCATTCGCATTTCCCGCAAGTGCATCGGCATTGTATATCAGAATATTGTCTTTGCTCTTGTGATTAAGTTTGCCTGCCTTGTACTGGGAGCGCTTGGCCTCGCTGACATGTGGGCCGCTATTTTTGCGGACGTCGGCGTGATGATCCTTGCAGTATTAAACGCCATGCGGGCCCTGCGTGTGCATTCTGTCTGACACGCATCGTCTGTTTAGGGGATCGCTGATTAAAACATTTTCTGCGCCGGATTTGCACTGCAAAGCAATAAATTCCCCGGCAACATGATAACATGAATAAGGTCCCGGTCCGGAGCAGTATCCGGAACGGGACCTTATTATTACAAATCGGAAAGGAGAAACGGCTTACAGCAGCTCCTTGTAGAAGGGAAGGAGAACTGAGGCGGATTTTTTGAGAGCGGCCTCTTCATCCTCTTTTAGCTTGATGGCAACAATTTCCCGGGCACCCGTTTTGTCAATGATGGTCGGCAGGCTCAGAAATACGCCCTCCAGGCCGTACTGGCCGTTCAGGCAAACCGACACCGGATAAATCCGGTTCTCGTTAAACAAAATGGATTTGGCAATGGCGGTCGTCGAAGCAGCGATGCCGTAGCAGGTATTGCCCTTGCGGTTGAAGATATCCCAGCCGGCCTGCGCGGTTTCCTTCAGAAGGTCGTCCTTTGTCTTATTCTTGGTGCGGTCGGCGTTGTCCTCCATGATATCGTCCAGCTGCTTGCCGCCGATGGTCGCAGAGCTCCAGGAGACGAACTCACTGTCGCCGTGCTCGCCGCAGACAAATGCCTCGACGCTCTTGGCATCCAGGGAATACATGCTCGAAAGCTCGCAGCAAAGGCGGGCAGTATCCAGCGTGGTTCCGCTGCCGATTACGCGGTTCTTCGGGAGGCCGGAGAGGCGCCAGACGTAATAGGTCATAATGTCTACCGGATTGGAAACAACGAGAAAGATGCCGTTGAAGCCGCTCTTCATCACCGATTCCACAATGCTCTTCATGATCCGCATGCTGGGCTGCAGCATTTCCAGACGGTTGTGCGAATCCTTGGGCATGGGGGCAGAGGCGGTGATGATAACAATATCGGCATCGGTGCAGTCGGAATAATCACCGGCCTTTACCTGGATGTTGCGATTCATGAAATAGATGGAATGTTCCATGTCAAGCGCCTCTGCATAGGCCTTGTCCTTATTCACATCGATGAGAACGATTTCCTCACAAAGTCCCTGGTTGACAATAGTATAGGCAGTCGTTGCGCCGACGTTGCCAACGCCTACAATTGCGACCTTTGAATTCTTAAAGCTCATAGAACCTCCTCTGGCCAGCCACATCGAGGTTTTCCGAAGGAAAATCAAGATGGGTGCTAAACAATTATACCAATAATGTTCATTATAGGCCCAGCAATAGGAAAAACAATGGATCATCCCTTCCTGTATCATTCGAAAAAGAAAGGATGATCCATATCACGAGGTTTGAAATATTGGCCCGAGGGATTCGATTATCTGGTCAGATCCTTGACCCAGCGGTATTTGCGGAAATGATACAGAACCCAGGGGAGCTTTCCGACTTCATCAATGCAGGTGCAGGCATAAATAAGAACCACCGGCCAGTGGAAGAAGTAGGTTCCTGCAACAGCCAGAGGTATGGCAATCAGCCACATGCAGACCACCAGGCTGTACATGTCGAACAGCGTGTCGCCGCCGGCACCGAAAATCCCGTTGATGGTGACGTCGTTGACGGCCCGGCCGATCATGTAGACCGCGATCACGAAGAACATCCCCTTCAGATATCCGGCCGCTGTCGGTGTCAGCTTTACAAAACGCAGAATAAGCGGAGCAGCGGCACACATCAGAAGCTGCATGGCAATGCCGCAAAGAAGTGAAATCTTTAACAGCCGAATTCCGTACAGCTTGCCGCGTTCCAGGTTCCCAGCGCCCAGCTCATTGCCGACAATGATACCGGCAGCACCGGAAATGCCCGCACTTGCACAGCAGATTACATCACGCACCACAGCAGCGACGGAGTTGGCTGCCGCCGCATCCGTTCCGAGATGTCCCATGAATGAGGAATAGGAGGTGAAGCCGATTCCCCATACCAGAGCAGCGCCCAGAAGCGGGGTAACGCATTTACGAAAATCCTGGCTAAGCTGCGCGTTCCTGTGGAAGAGCTGCCGAAGGCTCGGGCGAAGATATCCGGGCCGGAAGGAGATGATGACCGAGGCAGCAAGCTCAATGATACGGGAGATCAGCGTTGCAGCTGCAGCTCCGCGCACGCCCAGTGATGGGCAGCCGAAAAGACCGTAAATCAGAACGGCGTTCAGTGCGATGTTGAGGCAGACGGTGGCGGAACTGACAAGTGCCGTTGTCCTTGCGTGGTCGCTGATTTTCATTACCACGAGGTAGCACTGTGAGATTCCCGTGAGCAGATACGAAAAGGCAGCGATGCGCAGGTATTCCGAGCCAAGCTCTATGAGCACAGTCTCGTTCGTGAAGAACCGCATCAAAAGCTCCGGAAGGAGCAGGCATGCAAGACAGAACGCAAGGGAAACGAGGCCGCAGATACGCAGTGCCAGACAGAAAATGTCGTCCACGGTCCGTGTGTCCCCTTTTCCCCAGTACTGGGCGCCGAGGATGCTGAGGCCGGCTGTGCCGGAGGACAGGAACATATTTTGAATAAACTGAACCTGCGTAGCAAGGGAAACAGCAGACATGTAATTCTGGTCCAGTCCGCCGAGCATAAAGGCGTCCCCTACGGCCACCAGGGCCAGCATCAGATTCTGGAGCGTGATGGGGATCATCAGACTCCAGAGCTTGTGGTAGAAGTTGGATCGATCCGTTTCAGGAACGGAAGCTTTACGGATGTTCATATCATGTACCCTGGTAGACAACCTTTCCGTCTGCAATGGTCCAGCGAACAACCCCGGGAAGTGTCATGCCGATAAACGGTGAGTTGTGCGACTTGGAATGAAAATCTCCTGTAACGGTCCGGGATGCTTTCGGATCGAAAATTACAAGATCCGCGGCAGCCCCCTCCTGCAGTCTTCCTGCCGGCAGGCCGTAATAGTCTGCAGGATTGCAGGTAAGAAGCGCCAGCATCTGCCGCATGGTGAGATATCCGGGCTCCACCAGCTCACGAAGCGCAAGGGAAAGGGCCGTTTCAAGGCCGAGCATGCCGCTGGGCGCTTTCCAGAGGGGCTGGATCGCCTTTTCCTCATCGCTGTGCGGCGCGTGGTCGGTGGCAATGATGTCAATGGTGCCGTCCTGGAGCCCCTGGATGATGGCGAGGCGGTCCTCCTCTGTTCGAAGAGGCGGATTGACCTTGGCCTGGCTTCCGGTCCGGAGCACGGCCTCCTCCGTCAATGAAAAGTGATGCGGCGTGGCCTCTGCGTGAATCAGCGGGTTGGATTTTCTGGCCTTACGGACCAGCTCGACCCCCTCCTTGGTGCTGATGTGCTGAATGAGAAGCCGGGCGCCAAGGGAGGCGGCAATTCCGGTGTCGCGTGCAATCATGGAAATCTCTGCCTGGCGGTCTGATCCCCGGATACCCAGATGCGCTGCGGCAGGGCCGCCGGCGTTGATGCCATTTTCGCTGATATAGGCAGGGTCCTCCTCATGAAGACTTACCGGAATGCCGAGACGATTGGCATGGGAAAGCGCCTCGGTGAACACCGCTTCCTCCAGAATCGGTTTGCCGTCATCGGTAAAAACAACGGCACCGGCGGCGGCCAACGCATCCAGATCGTTCACCTCCCGGCCGGCCATGTCACGGGTGACATTGGCGGCACTGTAGAGATGGATCTTTTCATCACGGCCTCTGGTGAGAATATCTGTGAGAACCGCGGGAGAGTCCACGGCGGGCTTTGTGTTCGCCATCAGAACAATGGAGGTGTATCCACCGGCAGCAGCGGCAAGGGAACCGGTGTGCAGGTCCTCCTTATAGGTGAAGCCGGGATCCCGGAAGTGGGAGTGTGTGTCTACAAGCCCCGGCGCAACGATGCAGCCGGTAGCATCCAGCGTCTTTTCTGCAGACAGGGAATCCGGCGCAGGGAGGGCAGCAATGGTTCCGTCATCGGCGAGAAGCACATCGAGGTGCTCCTCAAGACCGGACTTCGGATCAATAACAAGACCGTGTTGAATCAGCAGCATAGGGCTACAGCTCCTTTCCAATATTCAGTACATCCTGCACCAGACGTTGACGACGCTCATCCAGAAGAAGGAGTCGATTGTATTTAAAGTACGCATCATTTCCGCACTCATTGACAAAGGAGAGGGCATGCGCATCGGAGGAAAGCTGTGTCAGGAACAGAACCATCTCCTGCCCCTCACCAAAGCATCTTGCCAGAAACGAGAACGCATGTGTCACGTGGTCACCGGTTTGTACAATCTTCTGCTGCCGCAGCGCTTCCTTTTGATCAAACCATGTCCTGCAAAGGGTGAAATCCGCATGGCTGTCTCCGGTTCCCTTCTGCGCCAGCTCTGACTGCAGCGCAGACAATTCCATGAGAAGAAGATGGTGGATGTGCTCCTGCGCACGGGTGAGCAGGCGGGCATTTTTCTTCTCCTCCAGAAAAGAGCGCTCATCCTGAATCAGCAGGGACAGCGCCTCTGTGGCATTTTGCCCGAGCTTTAGCCGGGAAACGAGCTCCTTAAGGTTGGAGAGAAGGAGTGTTTGAACTTCTTTGGCTTCCACGTAGTCCCGGAATTCTCCGCGCAGGGCATCGGTTACGAGACTGATGAGGGAGAGCTTTTCGTCGAAGGGTGCATTCTTGACAGCAAGCGATTCCTCGCGGATGTGCCCTTCCAGGATTTCCGGGATGCAGTAGATATTCCGGTATTTGTTGTACAGTTCATAGTAGGAGGCAAAATCCTGGGCGATCTCGGGATCCTGAATGTATTCGCCGATAAGATTCTCTGTAACGGGGAGCGAATTGGCCTCATACACCTTCATGATGCGCGAGAGATCCTCCCAGCCTCTTGCCGTGACAAAATAACGATTCTCCACATCGGTTCGAATGGAGTAAAAGTGGTCCTTCCGTATGGCCAGATAGGCCATGATGGAGCCGTGAACGCCATTCTCACTGGCGTAGCTGCGCCAGGCATCAAGATCCTCCTCAATGGTAATCTTCCGGATTCGATCCAGCGTTACGATGTCAAAATCCCGTACGGATTTGTTGTACTGCGGAGGATTGCCTGCTGTGACAATGACAAAGCCATCCGGGAGTCGATGTGTTCCGAACGTTTTATATTGAAGAAACTGCAGCATGGTCGGGGCAAGGGTCTCGGAAACACAGTTGATCTCATCCAGAAACAGGATTCCCTCTGAAATCTTGCTCTTTTCAATCTGATCGTAGACGGCGGCAATGATTTCGCTCATGGAATATTCGGTGACGGTGGTTTTGCGGCCGCCGTAGGTATGCTCCTTGAGAAAGGGGAGACCGATGGCACTTTGGCGCGTATGGTGCGTTATGGTATAGGAAACAAGATTGACGCCGCAGGCGGCAGCTGCCTGTTCCATAATGGCTGTCTTTCCGATGCCGGGCGGCCCGATGAGAAGGAGCGGACGCTGCTTCTCCGCCGGAATGACATATTCACCGGCAGCATTTTTGCTGGTGTAGGCTTTTACAGTGCGGATGATTTCTTCTTTGGCTTCCTGAATGTTCATATTTTCTGGTTAATCCTATTCGTGTGTATCGATTAGGTGCTGGATCCTGGGATCCCCGGAGGAGACGGTGCCGCCCCGCTCGCGAATTCGCGTCAGAGCTGCCAGGAGAAGATCGTCGCGGACGCCCTGTCCTTCCAGCCACGGCGCCACATAAAGGCGCGTGATCCGGTAATCACCCCGCGTGATTTCCGGAAATTCAATTTCTGCGGAAATGGTTCCGTCCGATTCCCTCCGGTAGATCCGGTAACGGGATTCCTGGTAACGGATACGGTTTTTCCGGCGGGTGAGGTTCTGCAGGTACATGGATTTAAGAAGGACCTGCCATATTTCGGTCCGGACATCGTGGAGGAGCGGTACCGGCGTGTTCTCGGCCTTGTGGTCATAGACAAAGCCGAGTGCCTTCTGTACATGGCAGGATCGTTCGTTCCCCTCGTAATACCCGCAGGTAAGATAGTCCAGCTGCAGCTCATCGAAGGCACGCTGCAGCATACGTAGGCCGGCCTCCTGCATGTAGCCATGCCCCCAATAGGGGACTCCCAGCCAGTAACCAAGCTCTGCGTGTCTGTCGGCATCCAGGTAGTCTTCATCTTGTATATTCTTCAGACTGATGCTGCCCAGCAGCGCCTGATCCTCTCTGCGAACAATGGCATAGGTTTCGCGCTCGGATAGGATACCTCGGATGATCTGCAGAGAATCCTCCGGGGCTTTGTGAACCGGCCAGCCGGCAGCGGGGCCGACAGACGGATCCCTGGCCAGCCGGTAAAGAGACTCTGCATCCTCGTCGTGAAAGGGGCGAAGAATGAGCCGCTCGGAGTAAAGCTCACATGGTACGTACATGCTTCTCCTTTCAGCTGCCCTGCGCGACAGCCATGGATGAGACGTTGTATTCGGCGTAGTTGTCCTGAATGACCTTGTAGACGAAATGGTCTGCCACCTTGGTGCAGCCGGCAGCGTTCAGATGTACATCATCGGACAGGTAGTCCTTGTAATTGTTCTCGTTGACGGAGCCGTAGTAGTTATCCAGGAAGGAAACACTGCTGCTGCCGCAGGTGTCGTAGGCCCACTGAAAATAATTGACAATGGTTCCGTTGCCAAGGTCGGTGGTTCGGCTGCTTACTCCATCGTATTCCGCATAGTAGGGCGACATGAACACAATGCGGATATACGGATATTTGTCCTGAAGAAGCTTAAAGGAGTTGGACAGGGACCCAACGTAGGTTGTCAGCTCATCCGGGACGTCCGGATTCTGCATGGCCATGCCATTGATGTAATCGGTGCCGTCATACATGATGGCAATGACGTCGACCTTACTAAAGTCTGTGTTTTTCAGCGCATCCACCGACTGCTGGTACGCAGCATCCTCGGTATGAGCAGATGCAACCGTCTCAAGAGAAGAGAAGTCACCGATGGAAATGGCATAGGATACGTAGAACAAATTAAAAATATCGTCCATGCTGTCGAGACTGTCGGTGCTGTACTTCGCATTTTCACAGGTCACCTGCGAACCCGGGAAAGCCGCGTTAATGACGTTGCAGCTGCCAAGAGACGCAATCTGTCCGGCAAGCCCGCTTTCCGAGGTGTCCTGCGAAAAGGGCTCATTGCCAAGGCATAAAATGGTGGTTACACCGTCATCCTCGTGTCTCTCCAGCTTGGAGTCGGACAGGTAGACCATGTTATCGTTTACTTCAATAATATATTTGTCCGTGTTCTCACCGATCCGGACCTTCAGCTCTACGCCCCTATTCCAGACGAGAAACCGGATGACGGCAACAGCAGCCAGCACGACAATGGCTGCCAGAAGTGCCAGATGAAGCGGGAAGGGCTGCTGTTCATCCTCAGAATGCTTCGGCATTGACCGCCTGGGGGCAGTACGGCCCTGTCTGCCGGGGCCCTCCTGTTCCTGCCTAAGAGACGGCTTCCTTTGCTCGCCGGAGCGGACCCTTGCGGGGCGCTTGGGGGCTGGCTGCGATTGCCGGTCTGCGCGTGCTGCCTCTGTCTGTTTCGAATCCGATGACTTCGTTTTATCCGGCTGAGGCATTTTCGGAGCGTTCGGCGAAGCCACTTCAATATAGTCGATTTCCAGAGCGTCTGTGCTCTCCTCGGCCGTGTTTTTGGCGGGCGCAGCCGCTTTCTTCCTTGATGCTGGCTTTGCTGCATCGCGCTGCTCTTTAGCCTCGGAATCGGGCTCGGACAGAAGATCGTCCAAATCCAGAATTTCAAGCTCACTGCTGTTATTTGCCATAAGCGCTGCCGCGCCTCCTTCTCTGTACACATACAATTACGAATTGCTGTCCCGAACATGATATCCCACCTTGCCGGAAAAAGCTATGCCGGAAGGGGCTTGCCGCCCTTCTCATGGCTGTAGGCGGAAGGCGTCCTCTAAGCAGTAACTGCTATCGCTCATATGGATTGTATGCTATACTCTAGTTTGTCTTATACTGTTTACTGATATTTGTAGAAAACAATTCTTTTGTGAGAGGGATCGTACATGAAAACGTTTTTGGTGACAGGCGGAGCCGGCTTTATCGGTTCAAATTTTGTTCATTACATGCTGAACAAATATGGCCAGGACATTCGAATCATCAATGTGGATAAGTTGACCTATGCCGGGAATCTGGAGAATTTAAAGGATGTGGAGAATCTCCCGAACTACACCTTTGTAAAGGCGGACATCTGTGATAAAGAAGCCATCCGCGCGATTTTCCGCGAGAACGACATTGACCGCGTGATTCATTTTGCAGCAGAGTCTCACGTGGACCGCTCCATCAAGGAACCGGAACTGTTCGTTCAGACCAACGTCATGGGAACGGCGAACATGCTGAATTGTGCCAAGGAAGCCTGGGAGCTGGCAGAGGGGCCGGACCCGCTTGGCAACTACAAGGAGGGGAAGAAGTTTCTCCATGTATCCACGGATGAGGTATATGGTTCTCTTCCGGAGGATCCGGATGCATATTTTTATGAAACAACGCCCTATTCGCCGCACAGCCCGTACAGTGCCTCCAAGGCATCCTCGGACATGCTGGTAAAGGCCTATATGGATACATACCATTTCCCGGCGAACATTACCAATTGCTCGAACAATTACGGGCCGTACCAGTTCCCGGAGAAGCTGATTCCGCTGATGATCAATAATGCTCTGTCCGGTAAGCAGCTTCCGGTTTACGGAGACGGCAAGAACGTTCGTGACTGGCTGTATGTGGAGGATCACTGCAAGGCAATTGATCTGGTACAGGAGAACGGAAGACTCTTTGAAACCTACAATGTCGGCGGTCACAACGAGAAGCAGAACATTGAGATCGTTAAGACCATTCTGGAGGTTCTCCGGGAGGAGCTGGATGATTCCGATCCCAGAAAGGCAAAGATTGACGAGGGTCTGATTACCTATGTAGAGGACCGGAAGGGACATGATCGCCGGTATGCGATCGCTCCGGACAAGATTCATAAGGAGCTTGGCTGGGAGCCGGAAACCATGTTCAAGGAGGGCATCCGTAAGACGATTGCCTGGTATTTTGATCACATGGACTGGATGGAACACATCACCAGCGGGAACTATCAGCAGTATTATGAAACGATGTACGGTGACAGGAAGACGCTGAACGCATAAAAACAGCGCACAAGCTGCGGCTGGCAAATGCCTGCGCGGCCTGCAAACGGAGAAGATGATGAAGGGAATTATTCTTGCCGGAGGATCCGGCACCAGACTGTATCCACTTACAAAGGCAATTTCCAAGCAGATCATGCCTGTATATGACAAGCCGATGATTTATTATCCGCTGTCCACACTGATGCTGGCAGGTATTCGGGATGTGCTGATCATCTCAACCCCCCGGGATCTTCCGGTGTTTGAGGATCTTCTGGGAGATGGAATGCAGCTTGGAATGGACATTTCCTATGCGGTGCAGGAGCATCCGAACGGACTTGCAGAGGCGTTTATCATCGGGGCACAGTTTATCGGAAATGATTCGTGTGCACTGGTGCTGGGCGACAATATTTTCTATGGGCAGAGCTTTTCGAGAGTGCTGCAGAACGCGGCTGAAAGGGAAAGCGGAGCCACGATTTTCGGCTATTACGTAAAGGATCCTACGGCTTACGGCGTGGTGGAATTCGACGAAGCAGGAAAGGCCATCTCCATTGAAGAGAAGCCGGAAAAGCCGAAGTCCAATTACGCAGTACCGGGACTGTACTTTTATGACAATGATGTCGTAGAAATTGCCAGAAATGTAAAGCCCTCCGCACGCGGAGAGATCGAGATTACCAGCATCAATAATGCATATCTGGAAAAGGGAAACCTTTATGTGGAGAAGCTGGGACGCGGATTTGCCTGGCTGGATACGGGGAGCCACGACAGCCTTCTGGATGCGGCAAATTTCGTTGCGACCTTCCAGAAGCGCCAGGGGCTGTATGTCTCCTGCATTGAGGAGATCGCATACAAGCGCGGCTTCATTGACAAGGGTCAGCTTTTGAAGCTGGCAGAGCCGCTGATGAAGACGAACTACGGCAAATACCTTGTAGAGGTAGCAGAGGGACTTGGCTGATCTGAGGTCAAGGGATGCAGAGTACAGAATGCGCGGCCTTGTGATTCCTGAAAGAAGGCAGGGCCGGAATGGAACAGCGCACGTAAAACGCAGAAGCAATTCGCCGGGAGGAAGGCAAAACGAATGGGACAGATACAGGTAGAGGATAATTGCGGCGGAATAGAAGGACTGAAGGTCATTACACCAACAGTGCACGGTGACGATCGCGGATATTTCATGGAAACCTATCAGCAGCGGGATTTTGCAGCTGCAGGCATTGATGTCAATTTTGTACAGGATAACCAGTCGTCTTCCAAAAAGGGCGTGCTGCGTGGACTTCATTTTCAGATTCAGTATGCGCAGTCCAAGCTGGTTCGCGTGGTGCGCGGAGAGGTGTTTGACGTGGCTGTGGATCTTCGCCCCGGTTCCGCGACCTTCGGCAAGTGGTATGGCGTTCGGCTTTCTGCAGAGAACAAAAAGCAGTTCTTCATCCCCAAGAATTTCGCCCATGGCTTTTTAGTCCTTTCGGACGAGGCAGAGTTCTGCTATAAGGTGGATGACTTCTGGCATGCAAACGACGAGGCGGGAATTGCGTGGAATGACCCTGCCATTGGCATTGTGTGGCCGGAGGTTACCGGGGAGTATGCAGGGACACCGGCTGCAGAGGGCTATGCACTGCAGGACGGAACCGGTCTGACGCTTTCGGAGAAGGATCAGAAGTGGGCTGGACTGGATGCATATCGAAAGGAAAGAAATTTATAACTCATGGATCCGAACCGCAGAAAGAAACGGACGATTCTGCTGATCGTCTGGGCAGCGGCGGCTGTCCTTATGACAGCGCTTTTGCTGCATAATAATACATTGGAAGATCCGGATACAGCGAGGTTGAAGAAAATCTCCGGCTGCCTGCTGCTGGGCGCCGGCGTTTTTCTGTTTACGCTGTTTCAGGATCGCGTCATGTCGCTTCCGACGGAGCTGTATCAGAACCGTCGTCTGATCTGGCGGCTTTCGCGAAATGATTTTAAAAAGCGCTATGCAGGGTCCTATCTTGGAACAATCTGGGCGATGGTGCCGCCGGTTGTCACCGTCGGCATGTATTATGTCGTATTCGGAAAGATTTTCCAGTCGGGAGAGCAGGCAACCTATACCGGGGGCTCTGTGCCGTATGTGCTGTTTTTGACAGCCGGGCTGGTCCCGTGGTTCTTTTTCTCCGATGCCGTGATGGGAGGCATGACTTCTCTTCTGGAATACAATTATCTGGTGAAGAAGGTGGTGTTTAAGGTCAGCATTCTGCCGATCATCAAGGTGAATGCGGCGATGTTCGTGCACGTTGGATTCTCGGTAATCCTGGTCATTATTGCAGCCTGCTACGGACATATGCCCAGCGTATATACACTGCAGCTTTTATATTACACGCTGTGTGAGTATGTGTTCATCCTGGGGCTGTCTTATGCCACCTGTGCCATTGTTATTTTCTTCCGGGATTTGCAGAACCTGATCTCCATTCTGATGCAGATCGGCATGTGGGCGACACCGATTCTGTGGAACCTGAACACCACGGTACGGGAGAAATACAAGCCCTTTATCAAGTTGAATCCGATGACATACATCGTAGAAGGATATCGGAGCTCGGTGTATGAGCAGCAGTGGTTCTGGGAGCATTTTTACTCCTCTACGTATTTCTGGATTGTAACCGCTCTTTTATTCGTAGTATCCGCACTGATCTTCAAGAAATTAAAGCCCATGTTTGCGGATGTGATGTGAATAATGTCAGCACATCCCGTACTGCAAATCCGCCGTCTGCTCGCAGACAAGACCGATTTGCAGTACGGGATGCGGCCAAGGCTCGAAGGGCCTCTGGCCGATCTCATCGACGGCCCCGAGGGGGCTGGAGATGAGGGCTGTGAATAAGAATGTAACCTTATGCCTGAGAATATTATCGAGGTTTCACACCTCACCAAACAATATAAGCTCTACCAGCACAACCGGGACCGCGTTGCAGACGCACTCGGCATGGGCAAGCGTGCCCATTACACGGAGCACCTGGCGCTGAACGATGTGAGTCTCTCTATTCATAAG
>CAVBQH010000062.1:0-13061 GCA_963597485.1 Acutalibacteraceae bacterium | reverse complement strand
GGGAACCCGTAAGTTTATTGACAAGACCCTGGCAGACGTTGAGGTGCAGGCAGGCAGCAAGCCGTACTGGTTCCGCATGGATGAAAACGGCGAGCTGGTCGGCGGCATTTCCAAATTCGTTGCTCCGATTAAGGAGCAGGTAGTCAAGGCCATTGGTCTTCAGCCCGGTGATTTTGTCGGAATTGCTGCCGGCGTGAAGACGGCGGCGCAGAAGACCGCAGGCGTTCTGGTGAAGACGCTCGGCGCGGCAGTTCCCGGACATATGGACAAGGAGCAGTACGCATTCTGCTGGATTGTTGACTTCCCGATGTACGAGATCGGCGAGGAGAGCGGCGAGCTGGAATTCTGCCACAATCCGTTCTCAATGCCCTCGGGCGGTCTGGAAACGCTCCTGAAAGCAGAGCGGGGAGAAATCGATCCTCTGACCATCACGGCGGATCAGTACGATCTTGTCTGCAACGGCGTGGAGCTTTCCTCCGGTGCTGTTCGTAACCACGATCCGGAGATCATGGTGAAGGCCTTTGAGATGGTTCGACTGGGCGAAGAGGATGTGAAAAAGAAGTTCCCGGCCATGTACAACGCCTTCTGCTACGGCGCACCGCCGCACGCAGGCATTGCACCCGGCGTAGACCGTATGGTAATGCTGCTCTCGGGGGAGGAATCCATCCGTGAGGTTATTGCATTCCCGATGAACAAGAACGCACAGGATATCATGATGGGTGCGCCGTCCGCGGTGGCACCGCACCAGCTCGAGGAGCTGCACATTCAGATCACAGAGGATGTGAAGACCCAGGAGACTGCTCAGGAATAAACGTGGTGTCGGGTGGTCAGCCACATCGAGGTTTTCTGAAGGAAAATCGAGATGAGTGCTGAATGTTGCTACGAATTGAGATATACGAGATATACGAGATAAGAAGAGCCCCGCAGCTATCACGGCTGCGGGGCTCTTAAATTCTACAGGAACGTCTTACGCCTCCTCTCCGGAGGCTTCCCTGTTACTTCCGGTGGAATTCGGCATCTGCACCTGAACGGGCTATGCCTCCTCAGCGGAGGTCTCTTTCTCGTCTACGGGGAGATTCGGTGCGATTTTAAAACGGATCAATACCTTCATAATGCGGTTGCGGCGGATGCCCTTGGCCTGGAGCACCGTGCCGTCCTCCAATGTTACAGACTCGCCGTCCTGAGGGATGCGCTCAAGCTTCTCAATGATGAGGCCGCCGATGGAATCGTAGTCGTCCGAAGCGAATTCACAGCCCAGCGCATCATTCAGATCAATGAGTTTCATGGAGCCGTCGGCGAGATACGTCACATCGTCGTACTGGCGCAGCTGACTCTTTTCATCCTCGTCGTACTCATCACGGATATCGCCGACGATTTCCTCCACCAGGTCCTCCAGGGTAATCATGCCGACGGTGTTGCCGTACTCATCCAGCACAAATGCGACACCGAAGGAATGCTGCTGCATTTCCTTTAGAAGATCTGCCGTGCGCTTGTACTCATAGGTGAAATAGGACGAGTGCAGCATGCGCCGCAGCTGGAAGCGGGACGGATCGGAGAGGCCGACGAAATCCTTGATGTTCAGGTGTCCGATGATTTTGTCCGGATTGTTCTTGGCATAGACCGGGAGACGGGTGAACATCTCCAGTCGGAAGACCGACATGATATCGTCGTAGGAGGCGTCCTCCGGCACGCAGGACATGTCGATTCGCGGTACCATGATGTCCTTGGCAACGGCATCGCCGAAATCAAAGACGTTGTAAATAATCTTTTTCTCCCTGCCCTCGATGGCACCGTCTTCCTGACCGACTTCCACATAGGTTTTGAGCTCCGACTCGGTGAGCTTTTGCTTGGCATTGGGATTGGCGCCGGTCAGCTTCATGATAAGACCGGAGAGCTTTTCCACAACAAAAATAACGGGCGTCATCACCATCATTAAAACGGAGATGACCGGTGCAACCTTCATGGAAATCGCCAGTGCGTTTGTCTTGGCGGAATTCTTGGGCGTAATCTCGCCGAAGAGAATAATCAGGATGGTCAGAATGGCTGTGCCCAGCGACACCATATTCTCACCCAGGGTTCGGATGATCAGAGAAGTGGCAAGCGCAGAGGAGGAGAGGTTTACCACATTGTTGCCGATCAGAATGGCGGAGAGCATCTTGCTGTACTGATCCAGAATTGCGAGGGTTTTGACCGCCCGCGCATCGCCGCCGTCGGCCAGTGATTTCAGCGTGATCCGGTTCACCGTGCTAAGGGCTGTCTCCGCTGAGGAAAAATAGCCGGAAAGCATGATCAGAATTACCAGAATTACCAGTTGAATGAGATCAGAGTTTTGCATGAGGTCCTTTCTGCAAATGTGTTAGTTATAGTGATACCCGGATTGCTACGCGCTACGCGCTCCAGCAATCCTCAAAACATTCGTAATCCGCTCATTTTTCTACGAAAAATGGCTGCTTACTCATGTTTTGGCGGGTCCCAAGGTCCAAGCTCCTCATGAGAGCGAGCTCTCATCGGAGCTTTGGACCTTTTGCCCCTAGTATCATATCACACATCATCTTCAGTTTCACAAGCTGACACGATATGCTATAATGCTGAGGTTTGCAGGACGAATTATGCCTGCAGGAAACGATATAGTATGGAGGATAGTAGCGATTATGAAGAAGAGCAAGGGAAAGGCACTTGCGGGACTGGTGATCCTGGTGGCGCTCATGGCCAGTCTCCTGTACCTGGCCGTCTTTGGTGTTGACAGCTGGGGCACAGGATCCGCTTCGGATATTAAGCTTGGACTGGATCTGGCCGGCGGTGTCAGCATCACGTATCAGGCAGTGGGGGATGAAGACCCCTCCGATGAGGACATGAACGACACGGTGTACAAGCTGCAGCAAAGAGTGCAGCAGTACAGCACGGAGGCACAGGTCTACCGGGAAGGTACAGACCGTGTCAACATTGAAATTCCCGGCGTGTCCGATGCCAATCAGATTCTGGAGGAGCTGGGACGCCCCGGATCCTTGTACTTCATCCGTCAGACGGATGAGGACGGCAATGCCAACTACGAATACGACTATACGAGCGGCGGCTACAAGCTGGACAAGGAGCTCGACGAGCTGATCGCAGACGGCGATGTTGTGCTGGAGGGTACGGACGTTGCGGATGCCCAGGGCGGCTATCAGAGCGACGACATGAACAACCAGCAGATTGTGGTATCCCTTACCTTTACCGATGAGGGCAAGCAGAAGTTCGCAGATGCGACGACGCGGGCCTATGAAAACGGCGAGAGCATTGCCATCTATTACGACGGCGAATTCATCAGCGTTCCGACGGTGCAGGCGGCCATTACCAACGGGCAGGCTGTGATCACCGGCGAGGATAGCATTGAGGATGCCAGAAACCTTGCATCCACGATCCGCATCGGCGGACTTTCCGTTGAGCTGGAGGAGCTTCGCTCGAATGTGGTCGGCGCACAGCTGGGTCAGGATGCCATTGATACATCGCTCTTGGCCGGAGCCATCGGACTTCTTCTGGTTGTTTTGTTCATGATCGTGCAGTATCGTCTGCCCGGTTTTGCAGCAAGTCTTGCGCTTCTTACGTATATCGGACTGGAGAGCATCATTCTGGTCGGCTTCGAGGTGACGCTGACCCTTCCCGGCATTGCCGGCATTCTCCTTTCGATTGGTATGGCGGTGGATGCGAACGTGATTGTTTTCGCCCGTATCCGCGAGGAGCTTCGGGAGAATAAGTCTGTCAAGACAGCCATCGATAACGGCTACAGCAAGGCACTTTCCGCCATCATCGACGGAAATGTCACCACGCTGATCGCTGCTTTCGTGCTCTATGTTCTGGGAACCGGTACCGTAAAGGGCTTTGCGCAGACACTGGCCATCGGTATTCTGCTCTCGATGTTCACTGCACTGTTCATCACCAAATGGTATATGAAGGCGTTCTATACGCTGTTCGCCAAGGATAAAAAGTGGTACGGCGTCGGCAAGGATATGAAGACGCTGAAGGTGGTAGAGAAGCGGAAGATTTTCTATGTCATTTCGGCCTGCATCATCGTCTGCGGCTTTGTGTTCATGGGAATTCACAAGGTCGGCGGAGAGCACGCGCTGAACTACAGCCTTGATTTCGTCGGCGGAACCTCTACCAGTGTTACCTTCAACGAGGATTATTCGCTGCAGGAGATCAATGACCAGATTGTACCGGACTTTGAACAGGTAACCGGAGATGCGAACGTTCAGGTACAGAAGGTTGCCGGCGGCAATCAGGTTATTTTCAAAACAAGAACACTGAACTCGGATGAGAGAGAAGAGCTCAACACACTTCTCATGAAGGATTTCGATGTGGAGGAGACGGCCATCCAGGCAGAGACGATCAGCTCCACCATTTCCACCGAGATGCAAAGGGATACGATCGGCGCCGTTATTGTGGCCCTGATCCTGATGCTGATCTACATCTGGTTCCGGTTTAAGGATATGCGTCTGGGTGCGGCAGCGATCCTGGCACTGGCCCATGACGTTCTGGTTGTCCTCACTGTGTATGCGATTCTGCGCATCAGCGTCGGCACAACCTTTGTTGCCTGCATGCTGACGATCGTCGGCTACTCCGTCAATGCGACCATCGTTATCTTCGACCGGATTCGTGAGAGATTGGAGAAAAAGCGCAAGGATACGGATATTGTGGATCTGACGAACCGCGCCGTTACCGATACGCTGACAAGATCGCTGTTCACGTCACTGACGACGTTCCTGATGGTCTTTACGCTGTACATTTTCGGCGTGTCCTCGATTCGCGAGTTCGCACTGCCGATCATGGCCGGTATTGTGGCTGGCTGCTACTCCTCTGTGTGCCTTAGCTCGTCCTTCTGGCTGCTGCTGCGCAAGAAGTTCCCGCCCAAGCATGACGACAGCGGACGCTATGCAAGGCAGAAGAAGGCTGCTGATCAGGCAGAGCGCAAGGCCAATCATGAGAAGGCTGTGCGCGAGAAGACGGTGGTCTAGGAGAATGCGGTTTCAACAGCGCTTCTCCATAGAAAGTCTATTTAAGAGCAAAAGTCCCGGCATCCCCTTTTCTGGGGGTGAACCGGGACTTCTTGACAGTTAAGGAATCGCTTTCATCAGCGTTTCCCTAAACGGATACTCTGGAGGAACAACGAATGGCCAAATGGATGGTTTATGCCAAAAAGGCGGATTTCAACGGCATTGCCGGACAACTGGGGATATCGCCGGTGACTGTGCGCGTTCTGCGCAATCGTGACCTTCCGGATGCTGCCTCGATGCAGCGGTTCCTTCATGGGACGATGGCGGATCTGGATGTACCGGAGGAGATTCCGGGCCTGAAGGACGCGGCCTTTGTACTGCGCCGCAAGATCGTGGGAGGAGCGAAGATTCGCGTCATCGGTGATTACGATGTGGACGGCATCTGCTCAACCTATATCCTCTGGCGCCTGATCTCCTGGCTGGGCGGGAATGTGACAACGGCCATTCCGGATCGGATGCGGGACGGGTACGGCATTAATGACCGCCTTGTGGAGCAGGCTATTGCAGACGGCGTGGATACCATTATCACCTGCGACAACGGCATTGCGGCGACGGGGCCTCTTCAAAAGGCTAAGGACGCAGGTCTTACGGTTATTGTGACGGATCACCATGAGATTCCCTTTACCGAGGAGAATGGGAGAAAAATATATCACTACCCGCCGGCAGATGTGATTGCGGAGCCGTGGATTCCGAATGAGGAGACTGGGGAGCCGCTTACGAGGTTCCCCGGCATCTGCGGGGCAGAGGTGGTTTTTTACCTGGCGGAGATTCTCCTTGGAAAACCGGACATTACACCGCCCCGCAGTCAGAACGAGCCGTCAAATGTGGCACTGGCAAGGGAGCTTCTGGGCTTTGCGGCATTGGCAACGGTCTGTGACGTTATGCCCCTACAGGATACGAACCACATCCTTGTAAAGACAGGATTGCAGGAGCTTAGCTGTACCTCCAACATCGGCATGCGCTGCCTTTTAACAGCAGCGGGGCTGGCGGACACACCGCTGTCGGTATACCATGCCGGCTTTGTCATCGGACCGTGTCTCAATGCCTCCGGACGCTTAGACAGTGCAGAGCGGGCCTTGTCACTGTTCCAGGAGACACAGGAGTCAAAGGCAATGATCCTGGCGAGGGATCTAAAGCAGTTAAATGACAGCCGCAAGGCCATGACGGAGCAGGGCTTTGCCGACGCCATCGCCTGCCTGCAGCAGGAAGACGAATCCGGCAAGCGCTCTCTTGCCGGACGCAGAGTCCTGGTGATCTGCCGGGAGAACTGCCATGAATCGCTGGCCGGCATCATTGCCGGACGCATCAAGGAGCGGTATCACCGCCCGACCATTGTGCTGACGAGTTCGGAAGAGGACGGCGTTCTCAAGGGCTCCGGACGGTCTATTGAAGCGTACGATATGTTCGGTGAGCTCAGCCGCTGCAGGGATTTGTTCCTGAAATTCGGCGGGCATAAAATGGCGGCGGGACTGTCCTTAAAAAAAGAAAATCTCGAGCTCCTGGACGAGCGTCTGAACGAAGCCTGCACTCTGCAGGATGAGGACATGACAGAAACCCTGCACATCGATATGATATTGCCGCTGCAGCTGGTGACGATGAAGATGGTGCGGGAGCTGTCACAACTCGAGCCCTGCGGAACCGGAAATTCAAAGCCGGTGCTGGCGGCGAGGGATGTTACGCTTCGAAAGACAGCGGTGATGGGGAAAAATCACAACGTCATTCGCCTGGAAGGAGAAGAGGCCGGCGGGACGAAGCAAAGCCTCATCTGGTTTATAACCGAGGACCGGCTGCCGGAGCCCTTAAAAACCGGGCCGGTGAAATGCCATGTCGCCTACGAGCCGCAGATCAACGCCTTTTGCGGGCACGAGAGCCTGCAGTTTGTTGTGAAGGATGTGAAGCTGGCTTGAGTTTGGCACGACGGGATGCAATTCACCACAAAACGCTTGCAAATCCGCGGAATGCGTGCTAATGTTTGATTGTTTAGATATTGAGTAGCGTTGAATTGAGAGTGGGCCGTTTCGGTCCACTCTTTTTGATGAATGTCTGACTGACAGTGAAAGAGGTGCCGAATGGCAAAGCGCAAGGAAACCGAGGAACTGGTGGAGCAGCTTCTGGAGCCCATCGCAGCCTCCCGGGGTGTTCGCATTTATGATGTGGAATACGTGAAGGAGGGACCGGATTATTATCTGCGTGCCTACATTGACAAGGACGGCGGTGTGACGATCGACGACTGCGTGGATGTAAGCCACGACCTTTCGGATGCGCTGGATGATGCAGATCCGATTGCGGAGCCCTACACGCTGGAGGTATCGAGCCCGGGACTGGGCCGGACACTGACCAAGGACCGGCATTTTCAGGCGAGCCTTGGCATGGAAGTGGAGGGGACAACCTACGCGCCCTACGAGGACAAGAACAAGAGCTTTGACGGTGTTCTCAAGGCATTTGACACGCAGACCGTTACCATCGGACGGACCGACGCCAAGGGGAATCCGGCAGAGGATCTGGTGCTGCCCCGCAAGGATATTGCGAGCATCCGTTTGAAGGTTACCTTTTAAAGAACAACGCGAGGATAGTGCATCGATTTTTAATTTTGCAAACGATGTACTGGGCGAATCCTTATCAAATGAGGGTAATGCTCGCGAGAATAAAGCTAATTCGTAAAATCGCTGCCTGATCGCAGCTTGAAAAGGAGAAGCAATGAACGAAGAACTGAAAGTCGCAATGGATGTGCTGGAAAAAGAGAAGAATATCAGCGCAGATACTCTTTTTGATGCCATCGAATCCGCACTGGTGATTGCCTGCAAGAGCAATTTCGGCAAGACCGACAACATCAAGGTCGAGGTGGACCGTGACACCTTCGAGTACCATGTATGGGCAGAAAAGGTGATCGTTCCCACTGAGGACGATGTGATGGATGACCAGAATGAGATCTCTGCAGCCAAGGCCAAAGAGCTCCACATCCTCGGCGAGGTCGGCGATGTTGTAAGAGTGGATTTCAACAGCAAGTCCTTCGGCCGCATTGCCACACAGATTGCCAAGAACGTGATTCTTCAGAAGATCCGTGAGGAAGAGCGCAACGCAGTATATAATTACTTTGTAGAGAAGATGAAGACGGTCATCACCGGCGTTGTACAGCGCCAGGTCGGCCGCAACTGGACCATCAATCTCGGCACAATGGACGGCTCCATCAAGGCGGAGGCTATGCTCAATGAGAAGGAGCAGGTTCCTACCGAGAAGCTTCGCACCGGAGACCGCATTAAGGTATATCTGGTTGACGTACGCAAAACAGCAAAGGGAGGTACCAGAATTCTCGTATCCAGAACGCATCCGGACCTCGTAAAGGGTCTGTTCGCTGAGGAGGTTGCAGAGATTCGCGACGGTACCGTGACCATCGAGAGCATTGCCCGCGAGGCAGGCAGCCGCACCAAGATTGCCGTGTGGAGCAGCAATCCGAACGTGGATCCGGTCGGCGCCTGCGTTGGTCTGAACGGAACCCGTGTCAATAACATCGTGGATGAGCTCAACGGTGAGAAGATCGACATCGTTAACTGGGATGACAACCCGGGCAACCTCATCCAGAATGCACTCTCACCGGCCAAGATCGTTGCGGTATTCGCAGATCCGGAGGAGCACAGCGCCAAGGTTGTGGTTCCGGATTATCAGCTTTCGCTGGCCATCGGCCGTGAGGGACAAAACGCTCGTCTGGCAGCCCGTCTGACCGGCTACAAGATCGATATCAAGGATGAGACTCAGGCCAAGGACGCTCCCGGCTTCCGCTATGAGGATTACCTGGACGGTGACGAGGACGAGGAGATCGAATACGTTGACGAGAACGGCAATCCGGTCGATGAGAACGGCAACCCGATTGAGATTTCCGAGGAAGAGTTCTCAGACGAGTCTGCAGAGGAATTTGCAGAAGAGGATGCTGCTGCAGAGAACGCGGAGGATCTTGAGGAGACAGCTGCCGATGAGGAAGCTGCGGATGTGCTTGCTGATGAGGAGCCTCAGGACAACGAATGATGACACGCTGCCGGCAGAGGCGGCGCGCGTGGATGTAACAGTGAAGAGATTTGAACGAATCGCCGGAGTACTATAAGCGATTCAAGGGGGAGATAAACGGTCTATGCCGAAAAAGATTCCGATGCGAACCTGTATCGGGTGCGGAGCCTGCAGGGAGAAGCGCCAGCTGATCCGTATTGTACGGACGGAGGAGGGGCAGATTCTGACGGACCCAGGCGGACGTCAGAATGGACGCGGTGCATATCTGTGCCCGGATCCTGCCTGTCTGGATAAGGCGTTTCAGAGGAAGTCACTTGCGAGAGCCTTTAAGATGCAGGTGCCGGCAGAGGAGCTGACGCTTATAAGAGAGCAGCTCCGGGATCTGTGCAAGCCGCCGGAACAGGAGGCGTCCGGATGAAATCACAGCAGAATCAGCAGAGCACACAGGCAGTCGGTGAAGCGGTCCGTCTGGACCGGGTTATTCATATGCTGGGGCTCGCAACGAAGGCGGGCAAGACCCAAAGCGGAACGTTCCTTACGGAGGATGCCGTTCGGGCAAGGAAAGCAAGGCTTGTATTGATTGCCGAAGATGCAGAAGCCAACACGCGCAAGACCATAGAGGATAAATGCCGCAGTTATCACGTCCCGGTTGTATATGCCGGAACGAAGGAACAACTGGGCCAGGCCATGGGAAAGGGAATCCGCTCCTGTGCAGCCATATTGGATCCGGGCTTTGCCCAGTCCATATCGAAGCTGACAGGCGCCTGCACCCAGGAAGGAAGAGAGTAACGTGGAGAAGAATACGGATAAGAATTTGGAACAGAATGTAGAAAAGAACGGAGACAAGGGCGCAGCGAAGGCTGTGCATAAGGTCGTTACTCCGGTTAAAAAGAAGAAGATCATCATCGTAACGGGCGGCAATGCGGCAGGTAAGAGTCAGCACGCGGCAGGAAGCTATTCCGCGGGCGGCCAGAGCAGCCGTTCCGGTCAGGGCAGCAGCGGAGCAGGTGCAGGGAACACGAGATCGTCTCGTGGTGGCCAGAATCGTCAGAATCAGGCACAGTCCTCCGCCGGCACGGCCTATCGCCCGATTAAGCCCAAGACCGTTCCCTCCCAGATGAGCGTGGACTTCCATAAGCCGGCTCCGCAGCCGGCCCGGGCGGCCAGAAAGGCAGAGGAGGCTCCTGCAAAGGAGGAGGCACTCGCTGCAGCAGCGGCAGTAAATGCAGCAGCTTCGCCGGCACCGGCATCCTCTGCTGCACAGACTTCTGCAGAGGTAAAGGCAGCGCCGACGCAGACTGCATCACCGGCAGCTCCTGCGCAGAAGGCAGAGGCAGCACCGGCCAAGGAGACAGTGGCAAAGGCTGCGGCACCGGAGAAGGAAACGACAGAGAAGGTTTCTGCGGCTCCTTCCAAGGCGGAAGCGCCTGCAGCGGTCAAAAAGACGGCGGAAGCATCTGCCGAGGCACCCAAGACAGAGGCGGCAAAGCCGGCAGAAGAGAAAAAGCTCGACGAACCGATTGGATTTGTTCGCCTTGCACATTATGACAATTACGGCCAGACGAACGCGACAGGAAACGGCCGCGGAAACGGGTATGGCAGAAGAGGCCAGGGCGGCCAGAACGGCGGTTCCGGAAACGGACAGGGAAGACGTCCTGCCGGCCAGGGGGACAGAAGCGGCGGCAGCAGACCCTACGGCCAGAACGGCGGTCAGGGTGACCGCAGCAGAAACCAGGGAAGAGGCGGCTCCTTTGCGGGACGTCCCGGTCAGGGCGGCCAGGGGAGCTTCGGTGCTCGTCTTGGCCAGAGCGATCGCGGCGGCAGACCCGGTCAGGGTGGAAACGGCCGCGGCTTTGGCGGCGGTGCAAGCGCGTCCAGTCAGGATTTTGGTGCCGGCACAGGCAACAAGCGCCGCAATCCCAACGGCGTATCCAGAGATCGTCACAACAAGAAGGATGTGGCCTTTGAGCAGAACGAGCAGAGAGAAAGACGCAACCGCTCCGGCCGCTTTATCAAGCCGGTTGTAGAAAAGGTGGAGGAGCCGGAGGAGCAGATCAAGGTCATCACCATTCCGGAGAAGCTGACCATCGGTGATCTGGCGGAGGCAATGCACCTCAAGGCAGCAGAGCTGATCAAGAAGCTCTTCCTTGCCGGCAAGGCTATGACCGTGAACTCGGAGCTTACCTACGAGGAGGCAGAGAACATCGCTGCGGACTATGACATTCTCTGCGAGAAGGAAGAAAAGGTTGATGTCATTCAGGAGCTTCTGAAGGAGGACGAGGATAAGGCAGAGGATATGGTTTCCCGTGCACCGGTTGTCTGCGTTATGGGACACGTTGACCACGGCAAGACCTCCATCCTTGACTACATCCGCCATTCCAGAGTTACCGAGAAGGAAGCGGGCGGCATCACACAGGCCATCGGTGCATACACCGTTGGTGTTGGCGACCGCACCATTACGTTCCTTGACACGCCCGGACATGAGGCGTTCACGGCAATGCGTCTTCGCGGCGCACAGTCCACGGATATCGCTGTACTGGTTGTCGCAGCCGATGACGGCGTTATGCCGCAGACGGTGGAAGCCATCAATCACGCAAAGGCAGCCGGCGTCGAGATCATCGTGGCGGTCAACAAGGTGGATAAGGCCGAGGCTAACCCGGATCAGGTTAAGCAGCAGCTGACCAAATATGAGCTCATTCCTGCCGACTGGGGCGGACAGACCGAGTTTGTCAATGTATCGGCCAAGACCGGAGACGGCATTGATGACCTTCTTGAGACCATCCTGCTGCAGGCGGATGTCATGGAGCTCAAGGCCAATCCGAACCGCCTTGCAAGAGGCCTTGTTCTGGAGGCCAAGCTCGACCGCGGCCGCGGACCGGTTGCAAATGTGCTGGTACAGAAGGGAACGCTCCATGTGGGCGACTTCATTTCTGCCGGCCCTGCTTTTGGTAAGGTTCGTGCCATGATCAATGACAAGGGCAAAAACGTAAAGGAGGCCGGTCCTTCGGATCCGGTGGTTGTCCTTGGTCTTTCGGATGTGCCCGGTGCCGGAGAGGTTATTGTGGCGCATGCGACCAACGATGAGGCGAAGTCCTACGCACAGACCTACAAGGCGCAGCACAAGGAAGAGCTCGTAGAAGAGAACGTCATGTCCATGAACGTAGAGGATCTGTTCGATCAGATGCGTGAGGGCAAGATGAAGGAGCTGGAGCTCATTGTTAAGGCGGATGTACAGGGCTCTGTAGAGGCCCTCTGCGCATCCCTGCAGAAGCTTTCCAACGATGAGGTCAAGGTGCGCATCATCCACAGCGCTGCCGGTAATATCACGGAGTCGGATGTGGATCTGGCCGCTGCTTCGAATGCAGCGATCATCGGCTTTAACGTCCATCCGGATTCTACCGCGAAGTCCATCGCCGAGCACAACGGCGTTTCGATTCACCTGTACAAGGTCATCTACCAGGCGATTGATGATGTGAATGCTGCCCTCAACGGCATGCTGGCTCCGGTTTATGAGGAGAAGGTCATCGGTCATGCCGAGGTTCGACAGCTCTTTAAGTCCGGAAAGATCGGCAACATCGCCGGCAGCATGGTACTGGATGGTCTGATCGAGAAGGGCTGCACAGTCCGCATTACCAGAGATGGCGAGAAGATCTTCGAGGGTGCGCTGGCATCCCTCAAGCGCTTCAAGGACGATGTGAAGGAAGTAAAGGCCGGATACGACTGCGGTCTTGTCTTTGAGGACTTCGACTCCATGAATGTGGGTGACCAGATCGAGGCCTACAAGATGGTCGAGGTTCCGCGCGAGGAGGTTATTGCCCGCAAGGAGAAGGAAGCCGCAAGGAAGGCCAGAGAAAACGCATAAGGCAATGATAAACGGGCCGCAGTGCATTGCAGGGGCAGTGCGCTGCGGCCTGTCTTGAAATATAAGCACCTGCCAAATTCAACGCGAACCCGCTGCCTGCAGGCACATTCGCGATTGAAATTGCAGGCACCAAGGCGCAAAGCAGTGCGCACATAAGGAAAGAGGATATC
>CAVBQH010000061.1:0-13227 GCA_963597485.1 Acutalibacteraceae bacterium | reverse complement strand
CATCCATAGCCTTGTTCCCGTCCAACTCGGACAGAATCTTCCGGATGCTGCCAAGGTGTTTGCCGTATTTGGGTCCTACCGTGCGCAGCTGAGGCTTGAAGGCATACGTTGTATATGCACGTACATCATCGGCGAACTCAACACTCTTTACATTCAGCTCATCCTCGATGATCTCCTGATAGAAGCGGTCCAGGCTCTTGTCGGCCTTCACATACATCTTGGAAAGCGGCTGCCGGTTCTTGCGGCCGGAGGTATTGCGGCAGGCACGTCCCATCACCACAATTTTAAGGACTTCGTCCATATCCTCTTCCAGCTTCGTATCAATCTGAGCCTGATCCGCCTCCGGGAAGCGGCACAGGTGGATCGATTCCGGAGCGGCAGCATCCACGCTGCGCACGATGTTCTGGTAGATTTCCTCGGTCATGAACGGAATCATCGGTGCTGCGCACAGGCAGACATTCTTCAGCGCTGTGTAGAGCGTCATGTAGGCATTGATCTTGTCCTGCTCCATGCCCTTTGCCCAGAAACGTTCCCTACCACGGCGAACATACCAGTTCGAAAGATCATCCACAAACTCCTCCAGGACCGCAGCCGCCTCCGGCAGCTTGTATGCTGCCATGTTGGCATCGGTCTTCTGAATCATGGAGTTCATTTTGGACAAAAGCCACTTGTCCATGACAGAGAGTTTGTCGTAATCCAGTGTGTACTTTGTCGGATCAAACTGATCGATGTCCGCATACAGCACGTAGAAGGCATAGGTGTTCCAGAGTGTTCCGAGGAACTTGCTCTGGCCTTCCTTTACAGACTTTCCGGAGAAGCGCTTGGGAAGCCACGGTGCACTTGCCGTGTAAAAATACCAGCGGACCGCATCGGCGCCATAGGTCTCCAGTGCCTCCATCGGATCCACCGCATTTCCCTTGGACTTGGACATCTTATTGCCTTCTTCGTCCAGAACCAGTCCCATAACGATAACGTTCTTAAATGCCGGTCGATTGAACAGAAGGGTTGCTTCTGCGTGCAGGGAGTAGAACCATCCTCTCGTCTGGTCCACTGCCTCCGAAATGAAGGAGGCCGGGAACTGCTTCTCGAACAGCTCCTTATTTTCAAAAGGATAGTGCAGCTCTGCATACGGGCAGGCGCCGGAGTCAAACCAGCAGTCGATTACCTCCGGCACGCGCTTCATGCTGCCGCCGCAATCCGGGCACTTGATTTCATACTGATCCACATAGGGCCTGTGAAGCTCGGTGTGCTCTGCCTCCGGATTGCCGGAGAGCTCTGCCAGCTCCTTGCGGGAACCTACACTGATCTGCTTGCCGCAGTCCGGGCATTCCCAGATGTTCAGAGGCGTTCCCCAATAGCGGTTGCGCGAAATGGCCCAATCCTGAATATTCTCAAGCCAGTTTCCAAAGCGGCCCTCGCCCATAGTCGGCGGAACCCAGTTGATTTCCTTATTGTTCCGCACGAGATCATCGCGCACCTCCGTCATCTTAATGAACCAGGATTCACGCGCGTAGTAGATCAGCGGCGTTCCGCATCTCCAGCAGTGCGGATAGTCATGTTCCACCTTCGGGGCCGCAAAAAGAATGCCTCTTTCATCCAGATCCTTTAAGACCTCCGGATCACAGCTAACTGCGCCCTCGTCCAGCTCCGCCTGTGTCGGCTTGCAGCGCATGCCGGCAAACTTGCCGGTTTCCGGCTTCATCCTGCCGTGATCATCCACCATCTGCACGAAGGGTGCGCTGTACTTACGGCCCACGCGGGCATCGTCCTCACCAAAGGCCGGCGCGATATGAACGATACCTGTACCATCTGTCATGGTGACATAATCATCGCAGTATACAAAGAAGGCCTTCTTGTGCTGACGATCGGTTGCCTCCTTGGCACAGGAGTAGAGCGGCTCATACTCCTTATATTCCAGCTCCTTGCCCTTATAGGTTGCAAGGATTTCATACGCAGGCTTATCCTCTGCAGCAAGCTCGCCCAGCACCTTATCTGCCAAAGCCTCTGCCAGATAATAGGTATAGCCGTCTGCCGCCTTTACCTTCAGATAGGTATCCTCCGGATTAACGCAGAGCGCGATATTCGAAGGCAGCGTCCAGGGCGTCGTCGTCCAGGCAAGGAAATACGCATCCTCTCCTGCGGCCTTGAACCGGACAATGGCTGTACGATCCTTTAGCGTCTTATATCCCTGTGCAACCTCATGAGAAGAAAGCGGTGTACCGCAGCTCGGGCAGTAGGGCACCACCTTAAACCCCTTATACAGAAGGTTCTTGTTCCAGATCTGCTGCAGAGCCCACCACTCAGACTCGATATAATCATCGTAATAGGTTACATACGGATGATCCATATCTGCCCAGAAGCCAACCTTCCGGGAGAAGGTCTCCCACATTCCCTTATATTTCCAAACAGATTCCTTGCACCTCTTAATGAAAGGTTCGATGCCGTAGTTCTCGATCTCATCCTTTCCCTCGATGCCGATTTCCTTCTCGACCTCCAGCTCCACCGGAAGGCCGTGAGTATCCCATCCAGCCTTTCTGGGGACCTGCTCTCCCTTCATGGTGTGGTATCTGGGGATCATATCCTTAATGACACGTGTCTCAACATGACCGATGTGGGGCTTGCCGTTTGCTGTCGGCGGGCCGTCATAGAACATATAGATCGGGTTTCCCTCGTTCTGTTCCACACTCTTATTGAAAATGTCGTTCTCCTGCCAGAACTTCGCCGTGTTCTCTTCGCGCTGCACGAAATTCAGATCAGGATTTACCTTTTTGTACATAGAACCTCCTTCGCCAGCCTTTCTCGTCAGCCGGCGCTACGTGTTATCGGGCTTTTGCCCATTGACAAGCCCCTCGATTATACGGCGATGGCAAAAATCGTGTCAAGCCAGCCGGGATGGTGTATCATCTTATGCAGAGTGCCGGTGTGCAGAGCCGTCTTCAAAGGTACACAAGCGGCGACGTACAGTCCGGATTTTGGCAACAATCATCCGCCGTACAAGAGAAAGGAATGAAGCTTCCATGGACAGGCAAAATCTGACACTTCTTACAGATTTCTATGAGCTCACCATGATGCAAGGGTATTTTAAGCATCGGGATGAGAATAAAACGGTTATTTTTGATGCGTTTTTCCGCAATAACCCGTTCGAGGGCGGCTATTCCGTCATGTGCGGCGTGGAGCAGCTGGTTCGATACATCAAGGATCTGCACTTCTCTTCACAGGATATTGCGTATCTTCGCAGCACAGGCATGTTCGATGCGGATTTTCTGGATTATCTGGCGGATTTCCGGTTCCATGGCGACGTCCTGTGTGTTCCGGAGGGATCTCTTATTTTCCCCAGAGAGCCGATCGTCAAGGTGATTGCCCCCATTATGGAGGCGCAGCTGGTGGAGACGGCCATTCTCTGCATTATTAACCACCAGAGCCTGATCGCGACCAAGGCAGCCCGGATCTGCTACGCAGCAAAAGGCGCACCGGTTATGGAGTTCGGACTTCGAAGAGCCCAGGGACCGGACGCCGGCACATACGGTGCAAGAGCGGCTGTCATCGGCGGCTGTGTCGGAACATCCAATGTTCTGTGCGGTGAGCTTTTTGATGTTCCGGTTCTTGGTACCCATGCGCACAGCTGGATCATGAGCTTTGAGAGTGAGCTCGACGCATTCAAGACCTACGCAGAGCTCTATCCGTCTGCATGTACGCTTCTGGTGGACACCTATGACACGCTGGGCAGCGGCATTCCCAACGCCATTCGCACCTTTGATTATATGAAGGAAAAAGGGCTTCCGCTGGATCATATCGGCATCCGTTTGGATTCCGGCGACCTGGCCTATCTGACCAAGCGCGCGCGCCGCATGCTGGACGAGGCCGGTTACCCGCAGGCGAAGATTACCTGCTCCAACGATCTGGATGAGCACCTGATTGCCTCCCTCTTCCAGCAGGGTGCCTGCATCGATTCCTTCGGTGTCGGCACACATCTGATTACCGCCAAGGACAATCCGAGCTTCGGCGGTGTCTACAAGCTTGCGGCTGTACAGCAGGAGGACGGCACCTTCCTGCCCAAGATCAAGCTATCGGAGAACACGGAGAAGATCACCAATCCCGGTGACAAGAAAATATACCGTGTTTATGAAAAAGAAACGCACAAGATCAAGGCAGACCTGATTTGCTTTGCCGACGAGAATTACAGCGAGGACGAGCCGCTCCTACTTTTTGATCCCAGCGAGCCGTGGAAAAAAACGCTCCTTTCTCCCGGCCAGTTCACGCTCCGGGAGATGCTGGTTCCGCTTTTTAAAAACGGCACCTGCGTATATGAATCGAAGCCCACTATGGAGCTGCGCTCCTACTGCCTGTCTGAGCAGAATACGCTGTGGGAGGAATCCCGACGTCTTGATAATCCACATGAAATCCATGTGGATCTGTCGCAAAAGCTCTACGATACCAAGCTCCGCCTCCTGGACCGAACCATGCGGTAGCTGATATATCAAATTTCGCAGCCAGCTCGATTTTGATACTCGAAAATGCCCGAAGCGCCTTGCACCGGATGAAAAAGAGGTACTGCCCTGCAGGGCAGTACCTCTTTTTCATCCTTTTTTCTTCTGTTCCTTTTTAGCGTTCTTTTTGCGATCCTTTTTCTCTTTTATTTTCTTCGCAGCCTTCTCTGCGGCCGGCAGTTTTTCTTCTGCTTTCTTATCTTCTTCGGCAGAGGCAACTTTCTCTATCCGCGTCATCTCCGCCGTCTTTCCGGCTTTTCCGTTTTCCGTGCCTTCCGCAGGAAGACGATACCGCGCCTCAAACAAAGAAACGTACGTACGGAAATCCTCTCTGGCATTGTGTTCCAGGTGCTGAAGATATTCATGCGTGTCGAAGCCGTCTTCTGTCCGCTGTGCCAGATGCACCGCTATGTTGTTGCAATGATCAGCAATGCGCTCGTAATCGGTTGTAATGTCCTCCAGGATTATGCCGGTTTCCACCGAACACTTCCCCTTCTGCAGTCGTTTTACGTGATGGCGCTTTACTTCCATATTCAGTCCGTCAATCACTTCCTCCAGCGGCTCTACGGTTGCCGCCAGCTGCAGATCATTTTCGCAGAAGGCTCGTACGGCGCGCTGCAGAATATCCTTGATTGCCTCCTGGAAAACGCTGAGCTCTTCCTGCGCCTCCTCGGAGAAATGCTGACCTTTTTCATTCAGCTCCTGTGCCTTCTGCATAACATTCAGTGCATGGTCGGAAATGCGTTCAAAATCACCGATGCAGTGCATCAGCAGCGTAAACTGATGAGAGTCCTCCGCCGTAAAGGTCTTATTGGAAAGGCTTGCAAGATACCCGTTGAGCTGATCCTCATATTCGTCCACGGTACGTTCTAAACGGCCCACACGTTCCGCTCCGTCCTCGTTGTATTCCAGCACCAGGCCAACCGCTGTAGTCAGCGCTTCCTGTGTGTACTCCGCCATCTTCTGTGTAGCCTTCTGGCACTGTTCCAACGCAAAGGATGTGGATGTGATAAACCGGGGATCCAGCATCTGAAGCTCCTTGCGACGTTCACTGACAGCTCGTTCCGTCTCAGTGACCGGCAGCACCTTCGTTACAAGCTTCACCAGAATATCAGAAATCGGAAGCATACAGGCAACCGCCAGAATATTGAACACGCTGTGGAATACCGCAATGGTTACCGGAGATGCCGTCTGCTCCATGATCGGAAAATGAAGAAACGCATTCAGGGAATAAAAGCCGATCATAAAGACGCCCGTCTTTATGACGCAATAGAAAAGCTGTGTCAAAGATGCCCGTACCGCATTGCGGGAAGCACCGATAGCACCGATAATCCCGGTAACGGCAGAGCCGATATTTTCGCCCATGATGACAGGAATGGCACTGCCCATCGACAGAACCCCCGTCAATGAAAGCGACTGCAGAATACCGATGGAAGCCGAAGAGCTCTGCAGAATGACCGTTACTATCAAACCAACCAGAAGGCCGAGAATCGGATTGGAAAAGGCCGTAAGAAGCCCCACAAACTGAGGATTATCCGCCAGCGGTGCAGCACCTTCCGACATTGTGGTCATGCCGATCAGAAGGACCGCAAAGCTCGTCATGATGCCGCCGACGTCCTTTTGCTTCTGCTTTTTGCAGAACATCATCATAAAGACGCCGACAAAGCCGATGATAGGAGAGAAATTCTTGGGTTTGAGCATCGACAGGAGTAAATTGCTGCTCTCAATACCCGTCAGGGATAACAGCCAGGCGGTGATGGTGGTACCGATGTTGGCGCCCAGAATAACGCCGACCGCCTGATTCAGGGACATGATTTCTGAATTAACAAAGCCAACCACCATGACAATGGTGGCTCCGGAGGACTGGATGACCGCCGTCACCAGCATTCCCAGAAGCGCTCCCTTCCACTTATTGGAAGTCAGGGTCTGCAGAATCTGCTCCATTTTGCCCCCGGACACCTTTTTCAGCCCCTCCCCCAGGGTTGTGATGCCATAGAGGAACAGGACCAGTCCTCCGACAATGGTAAGAATCCCATATATACTCATATTCTCATTTTCTCCGCTGTTGCATTTTACGTAACCATTCAGCACCCATCTCGAATTTGATACTCGAAAATGCCCGATGGCATTTTCTCCTATCTTGGAGTGATTGTCGGCTTTGCCGACAATACACTCCGTGCGTCGGAGAAATCGCATACGCGAATTTCTCCTCGCATTCGCAAATCCTCGATGTGGCTGGCCGGAGGCGCTTCGCGCCTTGGCCGCCTGCCAATTTCAATCGTGAATTAGCCTGCAAGCAGTCAATTCACGTTGAAATGTGGCAGGTGCTGAACAGATATTCACATTGTAACAGACAGCCAAGGAAGGGCTTATGGACAATTCCTGATCCGGATGTATAGGGTCAGGAATTGTTGCTGTCCTTTCAGACTCAAAGAGAACTAGAGAATATGAAGATATTACAGGAACAGAAAAGAAAAAGGTTGTATGAAGGTCTTGCCGCTGAACACGATGCCTGCGGTATCGGCACCATCGTCAACATCGACGGACACAAGGATTACCAGGTTCTGGATAATGCATTGCATATCGTAGAGAAGCTGGAGCACCGCGCGGGTAAAGATGCTACCGGCAAGGTGGGTGACGGCGTAGGTATCTTAACGCAGATCAGCCATAAGTTTTTCAAGAAGGCAGCTCTTGAGGCCGGCATTAAGCTTGGCAAGGAGCGGGAATATGGCATCGGCATGTTCTTTTTCCCGCAGGACAATTTAAAGCGTACCTTTGCCATGCGTATGTTCGAGGTGATCACCAGAAAGGAAGGCTTAAAGCTTCTGGGCTGGAGAAACGTCCCGGTACATCCGGAAATCCTGGGCGATCTTGCCAAGGATTCCATGCCATGTATCATGCAGTGCTTCATCGAGAAGCCCGAGGACGTGGAGAAGGGAATGGAATTCGACCGCAGACTGTATGTGGTGCGCCGCGAGTTTGAGCAAAGCTCGGAGGACACCTATATCTGCTCCCTTTCCTCGAGAACCATTGTTTACAAGGGCATGTTCCTCGTGATGCAGCTGCGGAAATTCTACGATGACATGCAGGATCACGACTACGAGACGGCCATTGCCATTGTGCACTCCCGTTTCTCAACCAATACCACACCGTCCTGGAACCGCGCACATCCCTACCGTATGATTGCGCACAACGGTGAGATCAACACCATCCGCGGCAACATCGACCGTATGCTGGCCCGTGAGGAGACCATGTCTTCGCCGGTGATGGAGAAGGATATCGATAAGATTTTCCCTGTGATTTCCGGTACCGGCTCGGATTCTGCGATGCTGGATAACACGCTGGAGTTCCTGTATCTCAACGGAATGCCGCTGCCCCTTGCCATGATGGTGATCGTGCCGGAGCCGTGGAAGAACAACCGCTTCATGGAGCAGGACAAAAAGGATTTCTACCATTACTATGCGACCATGATGGAGCCCTGGGACGGACCGGCTGCCATCCTGTTCTCCGACGGTGATCTGGTCGGAGCTACACTGGACCGGAACGGACTTCGCCCGTCCCGTTATTACATCACGGATGACAACCGCCTGATTCTGGCTTCGGAGGTTGGCGTTCTGGATATCGCTCCGGAGCACATCGTGAAGAAGTCAAGACTCGAGCCCGGCCGCATTCTGCTGGTGGATACTGTGCAGAAGAAGATCATCTCCGACGAGGAGTGCAAGAGCCTTTATGCGAGCCACGAGCCCTACGGCGAATGGCTGGACGGAAATCTTCTGCACCTGTCCAAGCTTCCTATTCCGAACAAGAAGATTCCGACGCACGACCAGACACTGCGGGATCAGCTCTACAAGGTATTCGGCTATACCTATGAGGATGTCAGAGACGACATCCTGCCGATGGCGGAAAACGGCGTAGAGCCGACGGTTTCCATGGGACACGATGTGCCGCTGGCTGTATTGTCCCGCCAGCATCAGCTTTTGTTCAACTATTTCAAGCAGCTGTTCGCACAGGTAACCAATCCGCCGATCGACTCGCTGCGTGAGAAGGTGGTAACCGATACCACTGTATACATCGGTTCCGACGGCGACCTTTTGAATGAAAAGGCTGAGAACTGCCGCGTACTGGAGGTGAATCACCCCATCCTGACCGGTGTCGACATTATGAAAATAAAGTCGCTGAACCAGCCGGGCTTCCACACCGAGACGATTTCGCTTCTGTATTACAAGAATACGTCCCTGGAGCGTGCACTCGAGCAGCTCAATATTGCGGTTGACCGTGCAGCAGCCGAGGGCAAGAACATCATCATCCTCTCTGACCGCGGCGTGGATGAGAACCATGTGCCGATTCCGTCACTGCTGGCCGTGTCCTCTGTGGAGCAGCATCTGGTCCGGACGAAGAAGCGCACCAAGGTCTCCATCGTTCTGGAGTCCGGCGAGCCGCGTGATGTGCACCAGATGGCAACGCTTCTGGGCTTCGGCGCCCGTGCGATTCATCCGTACCTGGCGCATGAGTGCATTTCCGAGCTGATCGATAAGGGAATCCTGGACAAGGATTACCACACGGCCATCGAGGACTACAACAAGGCACTTTTGTCCGGTGTTGTAAAGATCGCAGCCAAAATGGGAATTTCGACCATCCAGTCCTACCAGTCCGCCCGCATTTTTGAGGCCATCGGACTGTCCAAGGATGTGATTGACCGGTACTTTACCGGAACTGTATCCCGCGTCGGCGGCATTGGCATCCAGGAAATTGAAGAGGGTGTTGCGTTCCGCCACGATCATGCCTTCGATCCGCTGGGTCTGGGCACAGATACCTCTCTTGACAGCATGGGCTTCCACTGTCTTCGGAGCGGCGAGGACAAGGAGGATCACCTTTACAGTCCCGAAACGATCATCAATCTGCAGCAGGCCGTCCGCAAGGGCAGCTATGATCAGTTTAAGGTGTACACGGATCTTGTGGACGATTCGGGTCACCCGCACACGCTGCGCGGCCTGATGGATTTTGTACCGCAGCAGGCACCGATTCCGCTGGAAGAGGTGGAACCGGTGGAGGATATTGTAAAGCGCTTTAAGACAGGTGCGATGTCCTACGGCTCCATTTCGCAGGAGGCGCATGAGACCATGGCCATTGCCATGAACCGGCTGGGCGGCAAGTCCAACACCGGTGAGGGCGGCGAGGATCCGGCACGCTTTGGCACGGAGCGCAATTCTGCCATCAAGCAGGTGGCTTCCGGCCGCTTTGGCGTTACCTCTGCATACCTCGGCAGCGCTGTGGAGATTCAGATCAAGATGGCACAGGGTGCAAAGCCCGGCGAGGGCGGACATCTTCCGGGCAAGAAGGTGTACCCTTGGGTTGCCAAAACCAGATATTCGACACCGGGCGTGTCATTGATCTCGCCGCCGCCGCACCACGATATTTACTCCATCGAGGATCTGGCGCAGCTGATTTATGACCTCAAGAATGCCAACCGCTATGCGCGCATCGCGGTGAAGCTGGTATCCGAGGCGGGCGTTGGCACCATCGCCAGCGGTGTTGCCAAGGCCGGTGCTCAGGTCATCCTGGTATCCGGCTATGATGGTGGTACCGGTGCAGCTCCGATTTCCTCCATCCACAATGCCGGCCTTCCCTGGGAGCTCGGCCTTGCAGAGACGCACCAGTCTCTGATTCAGAACGGCCTTCGCGACAGAGTCTGCATCGAGACAGACGGCAAGCTGATGAGCGGCCGTGACGTTGCAATCGCAGCACTTCTGGGCGCAGAGGAGTTTGGCTTTGCAACGGCTCCGCTGGTCTGCATGGGCTGCATGATGATGCGTGTCTGCAGCAAGGATACGTGCCCGGTCGGCGTTGCAACGCAGAACGAGGCGCTCCGGAAGCGCTTTGCCGGCAAGCCGGAGTATGTTATGAACTTCATGCTCTTCATCGCAAGACAGCTTCGCGAGATTATGGCTTCCCTCGGCTTCCACACTGTAGCTGAGATGGTCGGACGCACAGATTGCCTGAAGAAGCGCGACAATGTGATCACCCAGAGAGCGGAGGAGGTAGATCTCTCCAAGATTCTGGATCCGGTATATGCCCACGCAGAGGCAGCTCACTTTGATCGTGAGCACATTTATGATTTCCATCTGGAGAAGACAAAGGATGTATCTGTACTCCTTCCTGCCTTCCATGATGCACTCCGCAAGGCCAAAATAACGATTCCGTCGGCCGAGCATACGGCAGAGACGACCTTTGCCGGCACCGGCAGCGGCCCTGCGCTTCGCACCAATGAGGAGATGCAGCTGGCAGCGTCCAAGGTAAAGCCGATGGAGGTTTCGCTGAAGGTGTCCAGTACGGATCGGTCCTTTGGAACGATTCTCGGCTCCGATGTGACAAGGGTCTTCGGCGGATATCTTCCGGAGGATACCTTTGTCGTGAACGCAGAGGGCGGCGGCGGTCAGTCCTTTGGCGCATTTATTCCGAAGGGACTGACGCTTCGTCTGACCGGTGATGCCAACGACGGCTTCGGAAAGGGACTTTCCGGCGGCAAGCTGGTGGTGGTTCCCTCGAAGAAGGCTCCGTTTAAAGCGGAAGAGAATATCATCATCGGCAACGTGGCGCTGTATGGGGCGACGGCAGGAAAGGCCTATATCTGCGGTGTAGCCGGCGAGCGCTTCTGCGTCCGTAATTCCGGTGCAGTAGCGGTTGCAGAGGGCTGCGGTGACCATGGCCTGGAGTATATGACGGGCGGCCGTGCCGTGATTCTCGGACCCACCGGCAAGAACTTTGCGGCAGGTATGTCCGGCGGCATTGCCTACGTGCTGGACAGCGATCACACGCTGTATCGCCGCATGAATAAGGATATGGATTCCCTGCAGGAGGTCACCGACAAGTACGACATTGCAGAGCTGAAGGACATCCTCATGGACTATGAGAAGGAAACCGGGTCTGCACTTGCTGCGGAAATTCTTGCGGATTTCCAGAACCGTGTATCGGATTTCAAGAAGATTCTGCCGAATGACTACCAGAAGATGCTGGCAGCCATCAGCAAATATGAGGAGCAGGGCATCTCGCATGACAATGCAGTCCTGGAGGCATTTGAGGAGGTGACCGCGTAATGGGCAAGGTAACAGGTTTCCTGGAATATAACCGCAAGAACAACATTGACGTTCCGGTACAGGAGCGTCTGACGAATTTTAAAGAGTTTCACCGGCAGATCCCGGAGGAGGAGAGAAGAAAGCAGGGCGCCCGCTGCATGAACTGCGGCGTGCCGCTTTGCCAGTCGGCGATGAAACTTTCCGGCATGGTCACGGGGTGTCCCTTGCATAATCTGATTCCGGAGTGGAACGATCAGATTTTCCACGGGCATTATGAGCATGCCTTCTCCAGATTGATTAAGACCAGTAATTTCCCGGAGTTCACGGGCCGCGTGTGCCCGGCACTGTGCGAGAAGGCCTGCATCAACGGCGAGTATGGTGAGCCGGTAACCGTGCACGATAACGAGCTCTTCGTGATCGAGACGGCCTTTGCCAATGGCTACATGCAGCCGAGAGTACCGAAGGTTCGCAGCGGGAAGAAAGTTGCAGTCATCGGCTCCGGTCCATCCGGACTTGCTGCAGCGGATGAGCTCAATCACAGAGGACATCTTGTGACGGTCTTCGAGCGGGAGGATCGCATTGGCGGTCTTTTGATGTACGGCATTCCGAACATGAAGCTGGATAAGAGTGTGATCTATCGCCGTCAGCACCTGATGGAGGCAGAGGGCGTGGAATTCCGCACCGGCGTTAATGTGGGTGTGGATATCACTGCCAAGGAGCTTCTGGCATCCTACGATGCCGTTGTACTGGCCTGCGGGGCCAAACAGGCCCGCGGCCTCAAGGGCGGCGATCCGAATGAGATCAAGGGGATTTACTATGCCGTGGATTTCCTGACCTCAACCACAAAGAGCCTTTTGAACCAGGGACTGGAGACAGACGGAACCTGGAAGGACGCAGAGGCCCGGGATGTGGACACCTTCTTGAAGGGAAGCGATTTTATCAGTGCGGCCGGTAAGAATGTCGTCGTTGTCGGCGGTGGTGATACCGGTAATGACTGCATCGGAACAGTACTGCGCCATGGCTGCAAGTCAGTGACAGCACTGGAGATGATGCCGAAGCCCCCGGTAGAGCGGTCGGAGTCGAACCCGTGGCCGGAGTGGCCGAAGGTCCTCAAAACAGATTATGGCCATGAGGAAGCAATTGACCGATTTGGTCACGATCCGCGCGTGTATGAAACTACAGTGAAGGAGTTTCATGCCAACAAGAAGGGTGAGCTGAAGGAAATTGTTACGGCGAAGGTGCGCTTTGAAAATCGCCAGATGGTTCTGGTGGAAGGTTCGGAAAAGACCATTCCCTGCGAGCTTCTTCTGATTGCGGCGGGCTTCACCGGCTGCCAGACGTATACGACAGAGGCCTTTGGCGTAGAGCTGACGCCGCGCGGTGTGGTAAAGACGGCAGAGAATCTGTACGCAACAAATGTGCCGAAGGTATTCACGGCGGGCGATATGCATCGCGGTCAGTCGCTCGTTGTATGGGCGGTGGCTGAGGGACGCCGCTGCGCTCATGACGTCGATGCGTACCTGATGGGCTATTCGACCATGCGTGAGTCGTAAGGTGCTGAAACCACCATGCCTGCTCGCGCAGGTATCACCACAAATAAAAATCAGGTAATTATTCAGCACCCATCTCGAATTTGCTATCGCAAATCCTCGATGTGGCTGGCCAGA
>CAVBQH010000060.1:0-13423 GCA_963597485.1 Acutalibacteraceae bacterium | reverse complement strand
CGTCAAAGGCCACCGACAGGAATTCATTGGGGACGAACAGGGACAGTGCGAAGAGAAGCACGTAGAACACCGGCAGCATTTTCGCCAGAGGAATTTTCAGAAAAATGCGCAGCACCGCGATTGCTGTGAAGACGCCGACGCCGGCGGCAACGGTCCAGATCAGGACGTTGTTGGGGATGGAGGCTACCTGATTGGCCAGCACCTGAAGGTCGGGCTCAGCAATGGTGATCAGCGCACCCGTGGCAAAGCAGACAAGAAGACAAAAGAGCCGGCTCTTACTCCGCACAATGCGGCCGCCGATTCCCTGTCCGAGCGGCGTCATGGAGATCTCAGCACCGAGCTGGAAGAATCCCATGCCGATAATGAGCAGTACAGCTCCTGTCAGGAAGAGGGCAATGGTACCCACCTCCATGGGAACCAGAACGATGCTTAGAAGCAGTACAATGAGTGTGATCGGAAGAACACTGGATAGGGATTCTCTTGTTTTTTCTTTGAGCTTTTCATTCATAGGCACGTCACTTCTTGAGAATTGGATCGTTTATGAGGAACAAAGACAACTTATAATGATTGCCTTTATTTGAAGAACAGGTTTATCGTAACATAAAAAGAAAACAGAAAACAAAGCTGTTAAGAAATCTTAACGAAACCGGCTCTAAATTTTTTATAAAACAGGAGCGGTTGCTTGGCACCTGCCACATTGGGAGAGACAAGGCGATATTATGAAGGAATATTGGAATTATTTTTTTCTGGATAATGAAAAGGACATGATTGTCAATCTGTTCCGGGACGGCGAGAGGCTCTTCTATGAGCTGGAGACGCCCAACCATCATTCGGGGAATCTGATCCGCAACTTTGCCAAGATATGCCGTCTTCCGCTCTCGGTAAATCAGGAGGGGCTGTTTGTTATACGGGGAGAGATTCCCTGCTATATCGACGGAGAAAATGAAGAGGTCTATATCCTTCGCTTTGCGGATATAAAAATGGCCAATATTACGCCGGACGGGAGAATTGAACGGAAGGCGCTCGTCCCGGCCATAGCCAAAACGTTAATGAGCCAGACAAAGGATTATCAGCTGCCGGCGGGCAAAACCATCTTTAAAACCTACATTCAGCGGGAGCTGAAATTCCAAAGCGATCTTCACACGCATATGAACGGAAACCTGTCGCCGGATACACTGATCGCGCTGGGAATTGTGCACCAGATCCGCTATCCGATGCGATACATTCGTAAGCTCCATCTGACGTTGTCGGATCAGCAGGAGGAAAAGCTCCGCTTTGCCGCTCAGAGGACAAGGGAAATGATCTGCAGGCAGCAGGAAGGCAAGCCCCTGATGTCGCAAAAGCTGCTGAAGCGGCGGATTGAGGATAATACGTTCCTGAATTTTGCGGATCTTATCCTGAATAATCCGGAGCATGCGGAGAAGAACATTGTAAAAATACGTGCGTCTCTGGTGATTCTTAAGGACGGGCAGGCGGTATTTACGGATCTTGAAAAGGTGTACGTGTATCGCTATGTATTTGCAAAAGGGGTGACGTACACCGAGCCGGATGGAGAAAACGGACGGATCCCATTGCAGGGTATAGAGCAGATCCCGGATAAGGATGTGCGGGAGACCGTTTGGCAGATGCTGAAGGACCACGAGAATCCAAGCTACAAGAGGAACACGCTTTTTCAGGATAAGATTTTGTGGATTGGCAGGCTTTATCAGCGACAGGGAATCCGTTATGTGGAAATCAGCGATACGACCCTTGTGAAAAAACACGAATCCATCACCATGCTGCGGCAGGTCCATGACATTCTGCCGAAGGTGCTGAAGGAAACGGGCGTTATGATTCGGTTCCTGGCTGCAATGCGCCGGATTCCGCTGACCGTTGTGAAGGGGCAGAGCACGCCGGAGAATTATCTGGCACAAAATCTGTCGGTGCTGCATGCGGTGGCAGAGGATCCGTATGTGGCCGGCTGTGATTTTGTCGGAGAAGAGATCAACGACATTCGGGAGCTTGCACCGGTATTCAAAGAAATTGTTCGAATTGCAGGACAGAATCCGGGTTTTGTTATTCGGGTACATGCGGGGGAGAACAGCAGCCTGCGCGGCAATGTGGAACAGAGCATTCGGTGTGTAAAGGAGGCATTGGCGCCGGGACAGTCGATGCCGCAGATGCGAATCGGGCACGGGCTGTATACATGCAGCTTAAGCTCACCGGAGGGAGAAGCGCTGTTAAAGACCATTCGGGACAATCACGTGGTGCTGGAATTTCAGCTGACATCGAACGTACGTCTTAACAATCTGGTCAGTCTGGAGGACCATCCTTTGCACCAGTATCTGCGGGCGGGAATTCACTGCGTGCAGGGAACGGACGGCGGAGCACTGTACGGAACGACACCAATGCACGAGCAAAAGTCGCTCGAGCGGCTGCTGAATCTAACCTACGAAGAGCAGCAGTTTATGAAAGAATCGGAACGGATCATCATAGAGGCAAGTGCGGAGAACTTCGGCCAGAAAACGCTGGATTTCCGTTCCAAAGTGGGAGAAAGGGATTTTTCGGAAGTTCTTCTCGAAGAGATGGAGCTGGCAAACGAGCGTATTGGACATGAAATGGCGCTTGCCAAGGCGCCGGAAGCAGATACAGCCATGGAGCTGGAGGATCAGATTGAAGAGCTTCCGGAGGACCGTGTGCCGGTAATCATTGCCGGAGGAAGCTTCAATACGCAGGGACGCGTCACCCGAATGACCGGGAGCGGACAGCACTGCCTTCGGCAGCTGGTGGATGCAATGGATCCGCAAAAGGTGGTATTCGTTTTGGGACATGCCCTGCAGGGATATGAACGGTATTTGCTGGAGTACAACGAGCTGCGAAGTGCGCAGGGGAAGGAACCGTTTGCAGTGTACTGCTTTGCACCGGCCCGCCTTGGCCAGCAGCAGCTACGGCGTCTGGAAAAAGCCGGGGTTCGTGTGCGCGTATCTCCTCTGGGGGAGAGCATGGGACTTTACAAGAGCTTTCATTATGAGATTTTCAAGAGGCGCTTCTCAATTGTAGCAGCGTTTGACGGAAATGCCGCGGCGGAAAATCTGATTCAGGAGGCCAAAAACGGAAGAGGCTCGGCAGGCATTCTTGTATGGGAGAACGCAGTATCCCTGCGGGAAAAGGCGGTATCATTGGAAGGGTATGTGGACTTTTTCGGTGATGATCTGGCCCAAAAGGTGCAGGAGCTTCTGGCACATCCGCCCAGACATTCGTATCGCCGCTGGGAGGCAGAGCAGTCCTGAGAAAATGCCCGATACTAAACAGATACCGATTATGCTATGATTAAAATCTATGCAGGACCCGTCGCTGGTCGGCGTCTGTACAGCAACCCTGCATGCAGGGATCAGCATTCATACGAGTAACTATGCAGCACCCATCTCGAATTTGCTATCGCAAATCCTCGATGTGGCTGAACAGATACTCATACGACATTTTATAGAAGAAACCAGGGCAACTGCATGAAAACACATTCTGATTCGCCTCTTTTGCCTCTTCTGACCAAATGGGGAGAAGAGCTGTCACAACATCCGGACACCATACCGCTTTCTGAATATCCAAGGCCGTCGCTGGTACGGCAGGAATGGCAGTGCCTGAACGGATACTGGGAATATGCAATCCGGAGGGGAAACGAGGCGTGGCCGGAAAAAGGAGCGGATGGAAGGATTCGTGTCCCGTTTTCACCGGAATGTCTGCTCTCCGGCGTCGGCAGACAGCTTCAGCCGGGAGAGGTTTTGTGGTATCGAAGGCAGTTCTCCCGGAAGACTTCTGAAGAAAAGCCGCAGGTGCTCCTTCATATAGGGGCGGCAGACCAGGAGGCCAGAATCTGGATTAACGGACAATTCGCAGGCGAGCATACCGGAGGGTATCTGCCGTTTACACTGGAGATTGCCGATTTCCTGCAGGACGGCGACAATGAGCTTTTGATTGCTGTGCGGGATGACTCGGATGCTTCCTGCCATGCCAGGGGCAAGCAGAAGCTAAAGCGCGGCGGAATGTTCTATACGGCCACCAGCGGAATCTGGCAGAGCATTTGGCTGGAACAGGTACCGGCAGCCTATGTGCGCTCTATTGAAACAAGAAATGTGGCTGCACCCGGTCAGAGCGGCGGAGAATCGCCAGCAAGTCAGGAAAAGGAATGCAGCGCGCAGATACAGATTCGCGTCAACACGGCCCATGCCGGAAAGGGACAGAAGGTTCGCCTGCAGCTTCGTGAGGCGGCTCTGCAGGATGACGAATATCTCCGGGAGCCGGGGGACATCCTGCGGCTTCGCAAACCGATACTCGTTGAAACAGAGATTCCGGCGGATGCCTGGTGCACCATCACTGTGCCGGGGAGTCCTGCCCTTTGGTCCCAGGAGACGCCATGGCTTTACGGAATAACGGCGGTCATGGGAATGGACGAGACAGATTCCTATTTTGCACTGCGATATTTTGGCTCTGTGCAGGCGGAGACTGTTGCGGGAACAGGTAATGTGAAACCCTCTACAGAAGCTGCAGAGGCGGAACTTGCAGCAGGCAAGCGTACCTTCGAGGGCGGGCTTCGGAGACTGGCCCTGAACGGACAGCCGCAGCAGCAGCGTGGCGTACTGGATCAGGGATATTGGTCGGACGGAATGTACACGGCGCCGTCGGATGAGGCGCTGATCTATGATATTGTCCGCATGAAGCGGCTGGGATTCAATATGCTTCGCAAGCACATTAAGATTGAGCCGGAGCGGTGGTATTATCACTGCGATCGCCTGGGGATGGCGGTTTGGCAGGATATGGTCTGCGGCGGAGCAAAGTTTCGCGCGTGGTTTGTCACGTACGGTGCAACATTGCTGCAGCAGCTGGGGATTCGAATCCGGGATACACACCTATTCCTTTTGGGAAGGTCGGAGGAAAAGGGGCGAAACGAATTTGAACGGGAGATGCTGGAGACCGCAGAGCTTCTTCATTCCCATCCGTGCCTTTGCACCTGGGTTATCTTCAATGAAGGCTGGGGACAGTTTGAAACGAGCCGCCTGACACGGCGTTTGCAGGAGGCGGATCCGGAGCATTTGATTGATGCTGCCAGTGGATGGTTTGATCAGGGGTGCGGCGACTTTCAGAGCATACACCACTATTACCTGCGCCTTGTATTTAACAAAAAGGATACAAGAATTCGTGCGCTGTCAGAATTTGGAGGGCTACCCTTTGGGATAAAGGGACACATGGCCTGTGCGAAGACGTACGGCTACGGAAGGGTTAAGGATCTGGAGGAACTCAACCGTCGCTTTTGGAGAATGCTCCGAAAGGCGAATGAGCTTTTAAAGGATGGCTTTAGTGCCTGGGTTTACACACAGGTGTCCGATGTGGAGGAGGAGATCAACGGTATTCTGACATTTGACCGCCGTGTGCAGAAGATTCAAGGGGATCGATCGATTTCCGCTCACAGGCTGCAGACAGACTGCGGCCGGGAAAGGGGCCATGAAATTTCATGTGATTGTTAATCCGGGCGGCGCTTCCGGAAGAACAGGGAAGCTCTGGCGCCGTGCAGAGAAGGTTTTTGCGGCGAGCGGAAAGCCGTATGAGGTACACTATTCTACGCGGGAGAGAGGCATTGCCGCTATATGCCGCGATCTGGAACAGACCATCTGTGATCGGAATGGAGAAGCGGAGCCTTGCTGCATTGTTACCGTGGGAGGCGATGGCTCTGTCAATGAGGCCGTAAACGGACTGCAGCACCCGGGACGCGTTTTATTTGCCCATATTCCGGCGGGATCCGGCAATGATCTGGTGCGGGATATGGAGCTTCCGAACAGGATTGAAGATATTGCGGCCGGAATATTGGAGGGGAAGGTGCGGCGTACCTGCGACATCGGAGAGCTTCGGTATGAGGATACCGGGGAAATTCGCAGGTTCGCTGTGAGCTGCGGCATTGGCTTTGATGCCGGCATCTGTGAGAGGGCATCGCGATCCCCCTTCAAGACGGTGCTGAATCGCATTGGACTTGGAAAGCTGATTTACATCATATCCGCCTTTGCGGTCATTCACGGGCAGCGCTGCGGATGGGCGGAAGTGATTCTGGAAGGGCCGGAGGGAAGGCAGACAGTGCGCTATGAGCGGCTTTTGCTCCTGGCGGGTATGAATCACCAATATGAGGGCGGCGGCTTTCGCTTCACACCGGAGGCGGATCCGGATGACGGGATTTTGAATCTGTGCACGGCGGATCCGGCGCACAACCGTGCCTTTTATCGTGCGTTTCCGCTGGTGCCCCTGGGACGGCATTTTAATCTGCCGTACCTGCACGAGCTTCGCGGCGCCCGAATCGAAATTCGGACATCGGAGCCGATGTGGGTGCACACGGACGGAGAAGTAACCAGGAAAGCGGATCATATTCATCTTCGGTGTATGGATGAGAAGCTCCGTCTTCTGGAATGACATTACACGTTTAATGATTAGTGACTATTCAGGGTTTGACTATGCAGAGTGCGTTTGATTTCGGTAAGGATTTTCTGACACAGTATTTTACAAAAAAGGATGCAGACGCTGTATGCGCATTTTTGTCGGATGATATCATCTGGATTACCCCCAATGAGATCCGGCATCTGAAAAACGTCCGTTCCATCCGTGAGTTCCTGCGGGAGTCCCTGCAGGAGGATCCGAAGGCGTATACGGTGGATGTTGCCGCTATTCATTCAGCGCCCGGACTGGACCCGGTCACTGTCACGGTATTTGACGTGAATCTGATCCCCAAGCATGAGGAATCCAGCGTGAACCTTCGCGTTACTCTGGCTCTTCGGAGGGAGGGAGAGGGATTTTCCATTGCCTATGTGGGAATGTCCCGCAAGTACATTCGGACAGACGTGGAGCAGATCCGCACATTTGCAGATTCGCTTCCCGGCGGCATTATGACGTTGTCAGTGCTGGGGAATGATATTCGGGTCCTGTACGTCAGCGGATGGTTTCTCCGGCAGCTGGGGCAGGACGAGGCCATCTGTTACGAGAGAATGGACCAGAACGTGTTCTTTATGATGCCGGAGGAGGACCAGAAAAGGGCACTGACTCTCGTGGGAGAGATGGCAGCGCTCAAGCATCCAAAGCCGCTCTCACTCCAGGTGACACTGCAGCATTCGGATGAAAAAACCAAATATCCCTGCCATATGACCATTGCATCCGCATTCAAGGAAGGCGGACGCACGGTGCTGTATCTTCTGTTCGATGAAATCAGTGACCTGGACCATGAAAGGCGCCGTGAAAAGCGCAAGGATGCGAAGGATCGGAAGGAACTGGAAAAGGAGCTGGAGCGCCTGCGGCAGGAGAAGGATTTGCCCCGCATCGAGGAGATTCAGAAAAAGGCGGCAGAGGAGATTGAAGAAACCAAGCGAATTGCACAGGAAGAGTCGGATGCGGCAATGAAGCTGATCCAGGCCAAGCTGGAGCAGGCGGCGCAGGAACAGAAAAAGGCGGTAGAGGCGGCAAGACGCCAGGTAAGCCGGCAGTTCACGGACAGCTGGAAGGAAGAAAAGAAAAAGCATACTGCCGCTAAGGAGACTCTCGTCAGGGAAAAGGAAGAAGCACAAAAGACGGCGGAGGACCTGCAGGAGAAGCTTGCGGAGGTAGAGAAGCAGCTGGAGACGGTTCAAAAGGAGAAGGAGGATTCCAACCGGGAGTACCAGGACCGAATTCTAAAGCTTCAGTGGGAGCTGAATGCGGCCAGAAAGAAGGCACAGGAGGATGTACAGCTCCAGGAAGAGAGGCTGACCAAAGAAAAGGCAGATGCGCTGCAGGCTGCGACGCAGAAGGCTGATGAGGAAAGAGACGCGCTGACCAGGGAAAAGGACGAGCTTCTCCAAAGCGAGAAGAAGCAGAAGGGAGAGCTGGAGGGAACCGTTCTGCGTTTGCAGCGCGAGCTTGCCCGCCAGGAGGCGGAACTTACGCACAAGGAGAGCGAGCAGCGGATTCTTGGCAAGGAAAAGGACAAATCCATTCGGCGGATGCAGAGCCTTCTGCAGGGCCAGATGGGCAGCATACAGAGCGCGGCACGCGCGGCGAAGGAGGAAAAACGACCGGATCAGCTCCGCAGGCAGATTGAGAAAATAGCAGAGGCAGCCGGTGCGATGCCGGAGTATATGCGTGATCTTGCAGCGATCTCAAGACTGAATCCAAGTGAACGGATTCCGCTTTCGGAGGAGACCTTCTCGGTGCGCTCCTGTCTGGATCTTGTCCGCCTGGTGATCTGGCCGCAATGTCGTCAAAAGGGCATTGCATTCTCGGTGGAGATGACAGAAGGGATGCCGGATCAGGTTTGTGGGGGCAAGGAGGGCCTGGAGCTGGCCTTTTTATGCATCCTGGAAAATGCAATAGAGAATACGGCAAGAGGCGGTACGATTACGCTGCAGGCCTCATCGCAGCCGCCTGTCCGGGGAAGTGCGTATTATCATTTCCTGATCACCGATAACGGCCAGGGCATCGCCGAGGACAAGCTTCCGGTCCTTTTCGATCAGCCGGAAAGCGAGCTCTCCATCGCCCGGAGAATCATGGCGACAATGGGTGGATCCATTCAGGTCCGCAGCAAAGCGGGGGAAGGGGCGAGCTTTGAAGTGAAGGTCAGCCTGAAGACCGCAGGGTGATTGCGCAGCAACCGTTTACGTGCAGCCCGCGGCGGGTTCCGGCGGAGGCTTCTGTCCGGGGATGCCGCGCAGACCTTGTCAGCTGCGGGATGGTCTTGCACATTTTCTTCCTGCGTGCCATACTGTGCCTGCGCTATATCCGCGGGAAAGCGGAACAGCAGCAGGAAGGAAAACTATGAAAAAGAAATCATTACTCGTCACCTGTGCTCTTGCATCGGCGCTGGTTCTATCGGCGTGCGCGCAGAGCGCGTCAAACGCAGACACTTCGTCTGCAGTCTCTTCAGCCTCTTTGAATGCTTCGGATGAATCGGCTTTAGCCGGTACACAGCAGGAAACGGAACCGTCTGACGGCGGCAGCTTCGTATTCGGCCTTGCCACTGAAATTGACAACTTCGATCCGTTTACCGCAACAACGGCCGATGCAAAGAGCATTTACTTCAACATCTATGAGGGTCTTGTAAAGGTTCAGCCGGATGGCACCTTTGCGGGGACGATCGCATCGGATTACAGCATCAGCGAGGATGCGGCGACATATACCTTTACGCTTCGCGACGGCGTGAAATTTCATAACGGAGAGTCTGTGACGGCAGAGGATGTACTGTACTCTATTCAGCTTGCCATTGACAGTAAGATTACCGGATACGAGAACATTGCGTCCTACGAGGCCTCCGATGACAAAACCATTGTGATCCGTCTGGAGCAGGGGAACACAGACTTTCTTGCACAGGCTTCACAGGCAATTGTTCCCAAGGATTCAGACAACAACGGAGAGCTGGCAACGGCTCCGATTGGAACGGGACCCTTTGCACTGACGGAATACGCGGTACAGGATCATGTGACACTGACCGGCTTTGCGGATTACTGGGGAACGAAGCCGCACCTGGATCAGGTGACAGTGCGCTTTCTTGCGGATTCGTCGCAGGAGCTTATGAATTTCCAGTCCGGTGCCATTGATGGATATATGGGCGATGCATCGGTGACGCAGCAGCTGAGTGCTGACGAAGCAAATGTCTATGTGGGCAATTCCAATGCCGTGCAGGCTCTTTATCTGAATAATGCGGCAGAGCCGTTTGATGATGTGCTGGTTCGGCAGGCGATCTGCTATGCAGTGGACCCGCAGGATATCATTGATACTGTGGACTACGGCTACGGCACGGTGCTCGGCAGCGCGATGATTCCGGGATTGTCTGCGTATTATGATGATTCTCTGACGGATACATACGCATATGATACGGAGAAGGCCAGGAATCTGCTCGCAGAGGCGGGATATCCGGACGGCTTCTCCTTTACGGTGACGGTTCCCTCAGTATATAAGGTTCATGTGGAATCGGCGCAGGTTCTGGTAAATCAGCTGGCAGAGATTGGTGTTACCATGAACATCAATCAGGTGGATTGGGCTACGTGGCTGGAGAATACCTATACAAACCGTGATTATGAGGCAACCATTGTCTCTGTAGACGGAGCGATTGCATCTCCGACTGCCTTTTTATCAAGATATCGCTCGGATGCATCGAACAATTTTGTGAATTACAGCTCAGAAGCCTTTGATGAGCATTATGCGGCTGCGGCAGCGGCCGTGGATGAGAGCGTGCGGCAGCAGGAATTTAAGGCTTGCCAGCAGGAGCTGACAAACGATGCTGCCAGCGCTTATATTCAGGATGTGGCGAATATCATGGTGTACAACAAGAAATTCGACGGGTTCCAAAGCTACCCGCTGTATGCTGTGGATTTCTCGGCAATTTATCAGGTGCAGGCATCATAATCATAAACGCGGCAGCGCCGTAATGTGCAGTTTTAGGGAATGCGGAAGAGATCCGTGTTCCCTAAAACTTTAGAAGAAGGTATCTATGATGCGGTACTTTATTAAGAAAACTCTGATTTTACTTCTTACACTTGTACTTATTTCACTCTTATCGTTTTGTGCATTTCACATCATTCCGGGCGATCCTGCACAGCTGATTCTCGGGACAACGGCTTCAGAGGAAAAACTGGACGCACTGCGCACCCAGCTGGGGACGAATCTCCCTCTGTGGCAGCAGTATGTGAACTGGATAAAGGGATTGATGCATGGGGATTTTGGCACATCGATCCGCTATTCTATGCCGGTAAAGGAGCTGATGCGCGGACATATGCAGGTGACGCTGTTCCTGGGGGCCATGGCCATCCTCATAACGGTTGCGGCGGCCATTCCGCTTGGCATTTTCATGGCCGGAAGAAAGCACCCGGCTGTTCAGGTTGGACTTACGGCACTGAATATACTGGGACTTTCGTTCCCGGAATTTTTTCTGAGTGTGCTGCTCATGTGGGTTTTCGGGCTGGTGCTGCATCTGTTTACGCCGGGAGCATACATCAGCTATGAGCAGAACCTGACCGGCTTTCTGCAATATATGATTTTCCCTGCGCTTGCCATTGCTATTCCGCAGACAGCGATTCTGGCAAGGTACGTGGAAACGGCCGTGCGAGAGGAGCTTGGAAAGGATTATGTGCGGACAGCCCGCGGGAAGGGAGCAGGAGAGGCCGGGATCTTTTATCGTCATATCCTGCGCAATGCCATTGTCGCCATACTTCCGCTTCTGGGGATGATGATTGCCAATGTCTTCTCCGGCAGCATTATTGTGGAACAGGTATTCTCTGTCCCTGGGCTGGGAAGGCTTTTGATTTCATCCGTGACAGGAAGAGACTTTCCACTGACCCAGACACTGGTGGTTTATATTGCTGCGATCATCGTAATCACTAATTTTGCAGTGGACCTTCTGGTGCAGGCGGCAGACCCGAGAATCCGGCTGTCGTAGAGAAAAGCTGATGAAAGCGTTTCCTGCACCGGAGGCCGCTTGAATGGAGATTACATATGAAAAACGGAAAATGGGAGCTTCGGATGGGACTGATACTGGCCGGTATTATTGTGCTTTTAGCGGTGATGTCGATTTTCTGGACTCCCTACGGCATCAATGAGATGGATAAAACGGCACGTATGGCGCCGCCATCCTGGCAGCATCTGATGGGAACCGACAACATGGGGCGTGATGTGTTCTCGCGTGCCATAGTGGGCGGACGATTTACTCTGCTGGTGGCGGTTTGTACCGTAGCATCCTGCACGGTGATCAGTACGGTACTGGGGCTGTTGTCCGGCTATATCGGCGGAATTACGGATATGGTAATCATGCGTGTGATGGATGCCATCAATTCCTTCCCGGGGATTCTGATTGCCCTTGTTTTTGTTACGATCATGAGCTATGGCAACTACACAATCATTGCGGCGCTGTGCGTCATGTTCATACCCAGCTTTACACGAATTGTCCGGGCGGGGACGCTGCAGTACAAGAATGCGGAGTTCGTAAAGTGCTGCCGGGTTTTCGGTGATTCGGATCTTCGGCTTTTGCTGGTGCATATTTTTCCGAATGTGATTCCGCTGCTGTCATCCACCGTGATCGTAGGTCTCTCGAATGCGATTCTTGCAGAATCCAGCATGAGCTATCTGGGACTTGGTATACAGCCGCCGACACCGAGCTGGGGGCGGATGCTGTATGAGGCTCAGAGTATTCTCTTTCAGGCGCCCTGGTGCGCGCTGGCACCGGGATTTTTGATTGTTCTTACCATTGCTGCCTTCAACTGCATTGGAGCGGGACTGAAAAAGAGGTATCTGGCATGAAGGATGCAATCTTACGCGTGCAGAATCTGACGCTGGTGACAAGAGAGGGACAAAGTACCTATAAAGCGGTGGATGACATTTCCTATGAGGTGAAACGGGGCGAGATTCTGGGCATTGTGGGAGAATCCGGCTGCGGAAAGACCATAACCAATCTTGCCGTCATGGGGCTTTTGCCGGATTCATTTTCAGCATCTCAGGGGAGCATCCGGTATGAGGATGCCGATCTTTTGAATTTGACCGGTCCGGAGCGCAGAAGGCTAAACGGAAACGAGCTGTCCATGATATATCAGGAACCGCTGACAAGCCTCAATCCGCTCCTGCGGGTTGGCGCGCAGATCGAAGAAGTTCTTCGCATTCATCACCCGGAGCTTACGGCGAAGGAAAGACGAGTCCGCGTCCTTCAGGTGATGGAGGAGGTGGGACTGCCGGAGCCGGAGCAACTATATTCCTCATATCCGCATCAGATTTCCGGCGGCATGCGGCAGCGAATCTGTATTGCAATGGCAATCGTATGTCGTCCGAAGCTCATGATTGCGGATGAGCCCACCACGGCACTGGATGTGACCGTGCAGGCCAAGGTTTTACGGCTCCTCAAGCACATAAACCGCAAATACGGGATGACGGTGGTGTTCATTTCCCATGACCTTGCAGTTGTGCAGCAGCTTTGTGACAGAGTGCTGGTAATGTATGCAGGGAAGATCGCCGAAGAGGGGGCGGTGGATGAGATTCTGCAGCATCCTGCCCATGAATACACCAAGGGGCTGATGCGGTCGATCCCACACATGAATACAAAGGGGGAGAAGCTTCGGACAATTCCGGGGAGAGTTCCGCCGGTGGAGATGTATCATACGCCATGTCCGTTTGCAGACCGGTGCGGGAAAGCTGCGGAGATCTGCCGCAGACTTCCGGCGCCAAGGCGTGTCCTTCGGGAGGACCATGTTGTGTACTGCCACGATGACGGTACTGAATAATTGCGAGGACATTGAAAATGAGTGCAGAAAGAGAAACGATTCTGGAGCTCTCGCATGTCTGCAGTGGGTATGCGGACGGAAACGGAAGGCTTTTGGGGCCCACCAGAACCAAAGAAGTGCTGCGGGACGTGTCTTTTACCATTTATAAGGATGAGTTCTTTGGACTGGTGGGGGAATCCGGC
>CAVBQH010000059.1:0-13503 GCA_963597485.1 Acutalibacteraceae bacterium | reverse complement strand
GTTCCGCTTAAGAGATAGGGAAAATGCCAGCAGTAAGGATAGGTCGAGTGGCACCATGTTTACAGGGAAGGCATCGGCGTCTATGACATACATCAATCTTATGTACGATAAGGTTTATGGGGGAATACAGGGCGAGGTCCGTCGGGATGTAGCGAATGGAAAAATGCAATCGGGAGCGACGTGGCTAAATAAGTATCTCCTGGAAAAAACTGCCGCTAAACCGGAGGAAATAGTTATGATTCTTCGCGGTATTAAGCATGTTCTGAATTCGCCTACAGCACCTGGAATCGCGAGGCTTTTTCATGGCTTTTTGAAGGATCACTATCTGCAAAGGGCATTGCCTGTAAATGAAAGCAGGGGACGGGCTGTTCAATCCCTTGGTCTTGCAAGAGAGAATTGTTACAACAAGATGCTCGGCGATCAGATGGACTTCCCCAAGTTAATTGATATGCTGAGTATTACCGTGCTGCAGGAAAAAGAAAAAGACAAACCGAGAGCAGCGAGAAGATAATCGGCTTGCGTTGAATGCCCTTTTTGCGTGTGTTAGAATTGTAACAGTGTGCGTAACTATTCAGAGCCGGGCAAAAGAGGCTGCGCAGCAGCGATTATGCGTAGGGGCTGAATCGCTATCAGCATGCGTTATCAGTATAGGAGTCAAACGGAGGTATCAAGATGAGTGCGTCATTTGAAGATATTCTGGCACAGGTAAGAGAAATTCCGACGAAGAAGCTTTCGGTTGCGGCAGCGCAGGACCTTCCGGTTATGGAAGCTGTGTATGAGGCCAAGCAAAGAGGCATTGCTGAGCCGATTCTGACAGGAGATGAAGCAAAGATCCGTGAGATTGCTTCCCAGATCGGCTGGGATCTTGATAAGGACGGTATCCGTATTATTAATGAGCCGGACGTAGAGCAGGCGGCTGTGACAGCAGTCAAGCTGGTCCACGACAAGGAAGCGGATATGTATATGAAGGGAGCCCTGGAGTCCAAGACCTTCCTTCGCAGCGTGCTGAACAAAGAGGTTGGCCTTCGCACCGGCAAGATGCTCAGCCATGTCTGTGTGTTCGAGATTGAGGGCATCAAGCGCCTGCTGTTTCTGACGGATGTTGCGTTCTGCCCCTATCCGACGCTGGAGGACAAGGAGCAGATCATTAATTATGTAGTGAAGGTCTGCAATGCCTGCGGCGTGTACAACCCGAAGGTGGCTCCGCTGGCGGCGGTCGAGGTAGTCAATCCCAAGATGCCGGTCACAGTAGAAGCGGATCAGCTGACCAAGTGGAACGATGAGGGCCGGATTAAGGACTGCATCGTGGACGGACCGCTTTCCATGGATCTTGCCATTGATCCGGAGGCGGCGAAGCACAAGGCCGGCGCCGAGGATCGCAAGATTGTCGGAGATGCAGATGTGCTGCTCTTCCCGGATATTCATGCAGGAAACTTGGTTTACAAGACCATTGTGCATACCATTCCGTTCAAGAATGCCTGCATCCTGATGGGAACAAAGGCACCGGCCATCCTGACCTCACGTTCGGATTCGAAGGAGACGAAGGTCAATTCCATCGCGGTTGCAGCCGTTGTTGCACACCACCTTGGCGAAGGATTTTAATGCTGCAGCAGCACATGTGCTGCGCAAAAGGAGAGAATATGGCAATCAAGAGCTTAATTATCAATCCGGGTTCTACATCGACGAAGATCGGTGTTTTCGAGGATGAAACACAGATCCTTGATAAGACGCTTCGCCATTCCACCGAGGAAATTGCGCAGTTTCCTTCGATTTATGCGCAGAAGGATTTCCGCAAGAAGATCATTCTGGATGCACTGAAGGAAGAGAACATTGATCCCGGGTCCTTCCAGGTTATTGTCGGCCGCGGCGGCCTCTTAAAGCCTATCCCGGGAGGCACATATGCAGTAAGTGACGCACTCCTGAAGGATCTGATTACACCGCCTCAGGGCGAGCATGCCTCCAACCTCGGCGGCATTCTGGCCCGTGAGATCGGGGATGAGCTGGGCGTTCCGTCCTACATTGTAGACCCCGTTGTTGTGGATGAGCTGGAGCCGGTGGCGAGGATCTCCGGTGTTCCGGAGATCGAACGCGTGTCCATTTTCCACGCACTGAATCAGAAGGCAATGGCAAGACGCTATGCCAAGGAGGTCGGTAAGAACTATACGGACCTGAATCTCATTGTGGTTCATATGGGCGGCGGCGTATCCTGCGGTGCGCATAGAAACGGAAAGGTCATTGATGTGTTCAATGCACTTGACGGAGACGGCGCGTTCTCTCCGGAGCGTGCAGGCGGCGTTCCTTCCGGTGCGCTGATTAAGATGTGCTATGAAAGCGGCCTTACAGAGAAGGAAATGCGCCGGAAGATTGTCGGAAACGGCGGCTTCAATGCCTATCTGGGGACCAACGATGCAAGAGACGTGGACAAGATGGTGGAGGAAGGAAACGAGAAAGCCAGACTGGTGCGCGACGCCTTTATTTATCAGATGTCCAAGAACATCGGCGCGATGGCGGCCGTTCTGGACGGAAAGGTTGATGCCATCATCATGACAGGCGGCATTGCGTATGATAAAAATTTCACCGCAGCCATCAGCGAGAAGGTTTCCTTTATCGCACCGGTAAAGCTCTATCCGGGAGAGGATGAGCTGCTGGCCCTGGCACAGGGAGCACTGCGTGTTATGAACGGCGAAGAGGAAGTGCAGGAGTATTAATATATGTCAAAAATTACCGATAAGATTTTCGGAAGCCACAGTGAGCGTGAACTGAAAAGAATTGAACCGATCGTGAAGAAAATCGAGGCACTTCGTCCGCAGATGCAGGCGCTCTCGGATGAGGAGCTTCGGGGAAAGACCGCAGAATTCAAGGAACAGCTTGCCGGCGGCAAAACGCTGGATGATATTCTTCCGGAGGCGTTTGCGGCGGTTCGCGAGGGTGCCAAGAGAGCACTGAATATGGAGCCCTTCCAGGTTCAGCTCATCGGCGGTATTGTCCTGCATCAGGGACGTATCGCAGAGATGAAGACCGGTGAAGGTAAGACTCTGGTCGGAACCCTTCCGGTTTACCTGAATGCACTGGACGGAAAAGGCGTTCACGTGGTTACTGTCAATGATTATCTGGCAAAGCGTGATGCCGAGTGGATGGGGCAGGTCTATACCTTCATGGGACTGACCGTCGGTGTTGTCCTCAACGGCATGAGCTCAGAGGAGCGTCAGCAGGCCTACAACTGCGACATCACCTACGTGACCAACAATGAGCTGGGCTTTGATTACCTGCGCGACAACATGGCAATCTACAAGAATCAGCTGGTTCTGCGGGGACTCCACTATGCCATCATCGATGAGGTGGACTCCATCCTGATCGATGAGGCGAGAACACCGCTGATCATTTCCGGGCAGAGTGACAAGTCAACGAAAATATACGAGGCCTGCGACATCCTGGCCAAGCAGATGACACGAGGCGAGGATGTGGAGGATCTTTCCAAGATCGATGCCATCATGGGCATTGAACAGGAGGAGACCGGCGACTTTGTCGTGAATGAGAAGGATAAGATCGTCAATCTGACGGCATCCGGCATTGAGAAGACGGAGAAGTTCTTCCATCTCAAGAACCTGGCAGACCCGGAGAATCTGGAGATTCAGCACTGCATCATTCTGGCACTTCGCGCCAACAACCTGATGGCGCGGGATCATGACTACATCGTCAAGGATGATGAGGTTATGATCGTAGATGAGTTTACCGGACGTGTGATGCCTGGGAGACGTTATTCGGATGGTCTGCACCAGGCCATTGAGGCGAAGGAGCATGTGAAGGTAAAGAGGGAGTCCAAAACCCTGGCGACCATCACGTTCCAGAACTTCTTCAACAAATTTGATAAGAAGTGCGGCATGACCGGTACGGCACAGACGGAGGAGCAGGAGTTCCGTGAGATTTACGGCATGGATGTCATTGTGATCCCGACGAATCGTCCGGTAGCACGTATCGATCGAAACGATGCAGTGTTTAAGACCAAGCGTGAGAAGTTCGCAGCTGTTGTGGAATCCGTCAAGGAAGCTCATGAAAAGGGACAGCCGGTTCTCGTGGGTACCATTACCATTGAAACGTCGGAGCTCGTTTCTAAAATGCTGCGCAAGGAAGGCATTCCTCATAACGTGCTCAATGCCAAAAACCACGAGCTCGAGGCCCAGATTGTCGCACAGGCCGGTCAGCACGGCGCTGTGACGATTGCCACGAACATGGCAGGCCGAGGCACGGATATTAAGTTGGATGAGCCGGCAAAGGCAGCAGGCGGACTGAAGGTGATTGGTACAGAGCGCCATGAGTCCAGACGAATTGACAATCAGCTGCGCGGTCGTTCCGGCCGTCAGGGTGATCCCGGCGAGTCGAGATTTTACATTTCTCTCGAAGATGATCTGATGCGTTTGTTCGGATCGGAGCGTATGATTTCGATGTTCGAGGCACTGGGCGTCCCGGAGGGACAGGAGATTTCGCATAAGTCTCTTTCCAAGGCTGTAGAGAATGCGCAGAAGAAGATCGAGACCAACAACTTCGGAATTCGTAAGAATCTGCTGGACTACGATCAGGTTATGAACGAGCAGCGTGAAATCATCTACGGGGAGCGCCGCGAGGTGCTGGATGGACAGAGCATGCGTGAGTCCATCTACAAGATGATCACCGGTATTGTGGAGCATTCCGTGGACATGGTGATCGGCGAGAACGCAGATCCGGACAGCTGGGACCTTGGCGAGCTCAATGATATCCTTTTGCCGCTCATTCCGCTGGAGAAGATAACAAGAGGACGTATCAGCGAGCTTTCCGGCGATGGTCTCAAGCAGCAGCTTAAGGAAGAGGCTGTAAAGCTTTATGAGTCCAAGGAGGCAGAATTCCCGGAGCCGGAGGCTATCCGTGAGGTGGAGCGCGTCGTTCTTCTTCGTTCCGTGGATTCCCGCTGGATGAACCACATCGATGACATGGAGCAGCTCCGTCAGAGCATTGGCCTTCAGGCGTATGGTCAGAGAGACCCGCTGGTGGAGTACAAGATGGCCGGCTATGACATGTTTAACGAGATGAGCCAGGGCATCATGGAGGATACCATTCGTACACTGTTCCGCATTCGCGTGGAGCAGAAGGTGGAGCGTGAGCAGGTTGCGAAGGTGACCGGCACGAACAAGGACGAGGAAAGCGGTGTCCGTGAGCCGGTGAAGCGGCAGGACAAGAAGATTTATCCGAATGATCCGTGCCCCTGCGGAAGCGGCAAGAAGTATAAGAACTGCCACGGCATGAACCTTGTGTGATTGCACATCTGGTGCATCGGGGATATTGCTGGAAAAGCAGACAGAGTGAATGATTGCCGCAACGGATGGCATGATAGACGAGACTTAGGGATGCCAGGGCTGAAGATGACCCTGGCATCCTGTCATGAATGAACATGGAGAATAAGTATGGTTGAACTTGACCAGATGAAAATTGAACTGCAAAACCAGCAAGCCTCACTGAAGGAGGGCGTGGATTCTCTGAATATTCCCTTTAAAAAGCAGAGAATCGAAGAGTTAACCCGTGAAATGGAGGCTCCGGACTTCTGGAACGATGCAGATAAAGCCAACGGGAAGATGAAAAATCTCAAGGACCTGCAGCGTACCGTAGAAGAGGCGGAAGGGCTGGAGCGGCAGTACCAGGATATTCTGGATCTGATCGAGATGGCAAATGAGGACAATGATACATCAGCGGTGAGCGATGTGCGAAGCGAGCTGGATGATTTTGAGGAGCATCTGGAAGAGATCCGGCTCTCTACACTTCTGACGGGTGCCTATGATGAGAACAATGCGATTGTATCGCTCAATGCCGGTGCGGGCGGTACGGAGTCCTGCGACTGGTGTTCCATGCTGTTTCGTATGTATTCGAGATGGGCGGACAAGAAGGGCTTTACGCTGGATGTCATGAACCTTGTCGACGGCGATGAGGCCGGCATTAAGTCGGTGGATTTCCAGGTGAGCGGAACCAATGCCTACGGATTCCTTCGGTCGGAGCACGGCGTGCATCGTCTGGTTCGTATCAGTCCGTTCAACGCACAGGGAAAGCGGCAGACCTCCTTTGTTTCCTGTGAGGTAATGCCGGAACTCCCGCAGGACAATGATATTGAAATTAAGCCGGACGATATTCGAATTGATACCTATCGCTCCTCCGGTGCCGGCGGACAGCACATCAATAAGACATCCTCGGCAATCCGAATCACGCATTTCCCGACAGGAATTGTTGTTACCTGTCAGAATGAGCGTTCCCAGTTCCAGAATAAGGACAAGGCTTTCGAGATGCTGCGGGCGAAGCTCTTCCTCCTCCGTCAGCAGGAGGAAGAGGTGATGCGTGACGGCATCCGCGGCGATGTGAAGGATATTGCGTGGGGCTCACAGATTCGTTCCTACGTGCTGCAGCCGTATACACTGGTGAAGGATACCCGTACGCAGGAGGAAACCTCGGATACGGACGGCGTTCTGGACGGCAGCATCGACCGGTTTATCAATGCGTACCTGAAGATGCAGGCGAACAAGGGAACAGAAGGCGCCGAGAATGTCTGATGCTTGTGAAATCTGCAAAGAAGGGGATCCGTCCGCAGGTGAGAGAACTGCAGACTGACAAAAGAACAGAGCTATTCGTCAAGCTGAATGGACTCATGTCAAAAAAGGTTCACATCCCATTGGGATGTGAACCTTTTTGGCTGAGCAGATTTCAAAATCAGCCAAAATCAGCCTTAGAAATGAAAGCATTTCACGTCTGATTTATGAAATTTTGCTTGGTTCTGAATAGTTACAGATTACAGATCAATGTGCTCACTGCCATCCTCATGCTCGAAGGCGGCCAGCTCCGGATGCTCTCTCTTCTCCGGAGTATAGTTCTCGTAAGACGGACGCTTGTGCGTCTGCTCTGCCCAGATCTTATCGGCTACAGGAGCCCATTCCTTGGCGTAGTTATCGCACTTCTCGCAGAGGTGATCTACGCTCTCCGGGGATTCCAGGTTGGTCTGGTGTGCGCCGGTGGCCTCCACGATCTCGCGCAGGAGCTTGGGATTCTCGAGCATCGGGCAGGGACGCAGGTGATTGCGGTTGAACGGCTGTCCCTCATGGTAGGCCTTGAACAGAGGACTCTGCAGCATCTCAAGAATGCTGTTGTCATGGATGTTCGTATTGGAGAAGTGAATGAACACGCAGGGCTCTGCATCACCGTTGGAGTTGATGTGGAAATAGTTGCGTCCTCCCGCAATACATCCGCCGACATATTCGCCGTCGTTCTGGAAGTCCATGGGATAGAAGCAGATATCGCTGTCCTTGCTGCGAACCTCACGGATTCTCTTGATCATGTATTCGCGCTGCTCAACGGTGGGCATCAGCTCCGGCGCTGCGTTGTTGCCGACTGGCATCAGGTGGAAATAGAAGCCGAAGCGCGCGCCCTTCTCCTCCAGAAGATGGAAGAAATCATCACTGGTAACGGCCTCGATGTTGGCTCTGGTGTAGCAGATGGATGTACCGAAGAGAATTCCGTGTTTCTTCAGAAGATCCATGGCCTTCATAACAGCCGAGTAGTGGCCGTCGCCGCGGCGTGCATCGTTGGTATCCGGTGTTCCCTCGATGGAGAGCATGAAGGTAATGTTGCCAAGCTGACGGATCTTCTCACACATCTCATCGGTGATCAGTGTGGAGTTGGAGTACAGGCCAAAGAAGCAGTCGCTGTGCTTTTCTGCCAGCTTGAAAATATCATTCATGCGAACGGTGGGCTCGCCGCCGGTCATCATATAAAGGTATGCGCCAAGCTCCTTACCCTGGGTCACGATCTTATCCATATCCTCGAAGGAAAGGTTTGCCTTGTGGCCGTAGGTGCCGGACCAACATCCGACGCAGTGCATATTACATGCCATGGTGGGATCGAACAGAATCAGCCACGGGATGTTGCAGTTGTATTTTTCACGGTTGGCGCGGATCGTCTTGGTGCCGCGCAGAAATGCCTCATAGCCAAGGTTCAAAAGAGCGATCTTCGCATAGTGGGGATCGGTCTCGTCGATGATCCGGTTGATGTAGCGGAACCACCGGTTATTGGGATCCTTGATAGCGGCACGAACCGCATCCAGCTTCTCTTTACTGGCGCCCTTTCCATAGAAATTGGCGGCGAGATCTACGATTTTGAGATAGGTCTCCGTACGATCATCAGAATTCTTAATGGATTTTAAAAGACCGTCGATCAGAACAGACATTGCCTGACGTTCTGCCGCATGGGTCAGATTTTCAAGTTTTCCAGCCATAGCTTCCTCCTGTTGCAAACACTTCTTCTTTAAACATCGCCTATTGTATCGCCGGATTTTTGAGATTTCATCGGACAAAATCGAAGGTGTGTCCATTCACTTGACATTTCATCAAAAGAGAAGTACCGTTTCGTATGACAATGTAAATGGCGGCCGGAGCGACCGGCTGCTGCATATTGCGCTAGGGGAGCGACTGCTGAGAATCGCTCAATGAGTACGAACAGATGCGCACAGAAACGCATCGAATCGGACTCTTTGGCGAGACCCTTATTACTTGAACCGGATAATACCGGCGGAAGGAAGCAAAGCCATACGTAATGGTCATGTATATATGTACTTGTGATGCATGCGTTGGTTGACCGATCCCCTCCTGCGTTCTTATGAAGGAGGTTTTTTTATGTCATTTTTTGCAACACTCAGCGAGGATGGAAGCTATTCGCTGACCGGAGCGGGATATACCGCACTGGTTCTGATCATGCTGGCACTGCTCCTTGTTGCCTGCTACATCACAAAGGCAGACAAGAAGGGCAAAACAGGCACGAGACGCCTGGTTTTTTCTGCCATGGCCATGGCGCTTGCCTTTGTAACAAGCTTCATTAAGTTCCTTTCTCTGCCGATGGGCGGCAGCATCACGTTATTTTCCATGTTCTTTATCTGCCTGATCGGTTACTGGTACGGCCTACGCAGCGGCCTTATGGCAGCGGTTGCCTACGGCATTCTGCAGCTGATTACAGGACCCTATATCATCAGCTTTCCGCAGATGCTGTGCGACTACATCTTTGCCTTCGGCGCTCTGGGACTTGCCGGCGTGTTCTCCGGCTCGAAGCATGGACTGGTGAAGGGCTACATTCTGGGCGTTGTCGGACGCTTTGTATTCGCATTCCTTTCGGGCCTTATTTTCTTTGGACAGTATGCGCCGGAGGGTATGAGCCCGGCGGTGTATTCGGCATCCTACAATGGAATCTATATCTTTACGGAAGCGATTATTACGATCATTATCATCATGATTCCGCCGGTAGCAAAGGCACTGGTTCGAGTGAAGGCACTTGCAGTGCAGGATGAGGCACAGTAATACAGAAAGACCATGCTCTCATTGAGGTTCTGGATTTTTTGAGCCCATGATGCCCGGATTGCTGCGCGCTATACGCTCTTATCAGAGTTTTGGCTCTGTTGACCCTGGTATCATGATATGATAGGGAGGCACTGATTCGTCAGTGCCTCCCTGTTTTATAAACGGGCTAGTACATCGTTTGCAAAATAACTAGCCTAATAACGCAGAACTTTTTTCTGAAGGTGCGTGTCAAAAAACGTAGGCGTAGCGGGCTACGCTGAGGATTTTTGACACGTGCAATCGGGAAAAAGGGCAAGTTAGTTAGGCTAGTTATTTAAAAATCGATGTACTAGAAACAGACAACACGGATAAAACGGAATAGGTATAAAGGAAGAAGTACATGGCATACGAAAAAGTGTTATTTGACCTGGACGGGACACTGACGGAGTCGGGCCCCGGCATTACACATGCAGTGCAGTACGCACTGCACCGCATGGGGATTGAGGAGCCGGACCGATCAAAACTGGAGGTGTTCGTGGGACCGCCCCTGAATGTTTCCTTTCAGGAGCGTTACGGTATGAGCGGCGAGGAATCCGGGAGAGCGATTCATTATTTTCGCGATGTTTATGATAAGGAGATGGTCTTTGAGAACAGACTGTATCCGGGCGCGAGAGAGCTTCTGGAGCAGCTTCACGCAGACGGCGTGCAGATGGCCATTGCTTCGTCGAAGCCGATACATCTGGTACAGAAGGTGCTGGAGCATTTTGATATCCGGAAGGACTTTGACGTTGTCGTCGGGGCCTGTATAGAGGAGGAGCTCGACAACAAGGCGGGAACGGATCATAAGCTTGCCATGGTGAAGAAAGCGCTTGATGAACTCCGGGAGCTGAACGGGAACGAGACGGTGGAAGGCTTCTGCAAACGATGTGCGATGGTAGGAGATCGTTCCTTCGACATAAAGGGTGCAAAGGCGAACGGTGTTGCAGCAGTTGGTGTATCGTACGGGTATGGCACGCGGCAGGAACTGTCGGAGGCCGGCGCGGACGCGATCGCTGCAGACACGAAGGAGCTGTATGAAATTCTCCGCAGGGCATAATCACCATTTCAATGCAGACAAGACCAGCACCGGCCCTAAGGAGGAAGGTGTCGTCGGCGAGAATTTTCTGCAGGCGGTATGGCCGATGCTGGTTTTTGTTGTTGTCTATCAAATCCTTTTGTGGATGCTGGAAAAAGGCCTGCAGTATGCCAATTTGATGCTGCAAGAGGGTGGTGCGCCGGCACGTGTTCTGACCTTTCAATGCGCACACGCAGCGGATTACCGTGCTCTGATGGCTGCGCTGGGAATGAGCCTTTCACTGTTGCTGGTGCTGCGGCTTTGCTGCAGACCGGGAGAGATTGGATTTACACGTCATCTGGGGGCACCGTGGCAGAAGCTTTTTTTGACAGCGCTGTCCGTTTTGTGCGCGGCGGTGGTCTTAAATGTCTTCATCAGTCAGGCAGCGACAGGAGGCTTTTCGGAAGGAAGGCTCCGGCAGGCCGTAGAGCAGACTGCGGCGGGAGTGGAAAATGCGCAGAGACAGACAGGATCCGTTACGCTGTGGGTCGGGATTGCCGTGTATGGATTTTTGACACCGCTGGCGGAGGAGTGTATTTTTCGCGGGATCACGATGCGGAGGCTGTATAAGGTGATCCTTTTACAGCGGATGCCGCAAGGCGAAAAAGAATATGAGGTAGGTCGGGAGAAAGAAGGCGTGCTGGGAGAGGACGACGCAGGAAAACGCGCCCGCCTGCTGGCTGCTGTGCTGTCGTCACTTTTCTTTGGTCTGTATCATGGAAATGTGGCACAGGGAATTTACGCGGCGTGCATGGGGCTTGCGTTCTGCCGGATGCTGGAGATCGCAGAAAACCTTGGCGTTATTGTGCTGCTGCATGGTGCTGTCAATGTGGCCGTGCTGCTGCTGGAGCGGTCTGGAGGCTGGAACAGCGGTTATCAGAGTTCGTTTCTGGCTGTGCTTTTGGGTGTTGCATTGTGCAGTGCGGCCGCAGCACACCGGTGGACAGAATTGTGATGCAACGATCCACTGTAATCGCGCCTGCGGAATAGAGGGCATTTAAATAGATGGAAGGCGGCACGGCAGCATTTTGTGAATGGACTCTGAATAGTTACGATTTACACAGCCGTATGGGAGGGAAATACCTTGACCAATCGACAAAGCAGAGAAGCGGAACAGGAAAAAAACATGGAGAAGAAAGCGGGCAGGCCCCCACAGAAAACGCGCCGGCGGAGCGTGATTATTCCCGCGGTGCTGCTGGTGATCTTCATTGTGTCATTGGGAAATCTCCTAAGGCAGCTTTGGATTTACCGGCAGGCTGAAAGCGAGTACCAGGCACTGGATGAATATATGGAGGCGGTTCCGGAGGAAACAGTGCGGGAGACTCAGATACAAACAGACGAAGAGGCACTGCCGGAGGAAACAAATACGGTATATTATCCGAACCTGCAGATCGATTATGATGCGCTCGCCGCTGTGAACGCAGAATTTGTCGGTGTCATTTATATTCCGGTTCTGGATATTAAATATCCGATGGCCCAGACAGCGGATAACAGCAAGTATCTGTACACGACCTTTGAGGGAACGAGGAATTCCTCAGGCTGCATTTTTTTGGACACCTCGGCATCTTCTGATTTTTCGGACCGGAACACCTATGTGTTCGGGCATAACATGAAGAACGGAACGATGTTCGGAAGCCTGAAGCAGTTTCTGAAGGATGAGACATTATGTGATCAGGATCCGTACATCTATATCTATCAGAAGGATCAGGTGTTGGTTTACCGTATCTTTGCCTATTATACGATTCCGGTGCAGGATGACGTGTATGATGATTTTACAGGAGACGAGGGATATGATGCGTATGTGAACGATGCCAAGGCACATTCTGTCTACCGACCGGCAGAAGAGGAGCACATGTCTATTGACTGGAACAGTCGACCGAATCTTCTGACCCTGTCCACCTGCTATGCCACTGGCCATGTGAAGAACTTCGTGGTGCAGGCAGCGCTTGTTGGGAAGGCCTGAGTTGGTCCTTGGATTTCTAAGGTGCAGCGAGCTGTTTTGCAGGTTTTGCGATGAATTTTGCAGTTCTTGCGCCGCAGCACCGCCGGCCCTGCAATATCCGTCATATTACTAAGGGAAAGTGGGAAAATCGATTCGAAATCCGTAAGTTTTTTCCCTTGTTGGATATCCCGGGCTAGGCTATCATGATTTTGTACACATTGTTATACATTTCACAATAAGGAGACTGAACATGAGTGATAATAATCTCACGACCGCAGCTTCCTGCGAGGAAAAGGGACCGATTACCGATGAGCTTCTTACTAAAATGAATGCTTATTGGCGCGCTGCCAATTACCTCTCAGCCTGCCAGCTGTACCTTCTCGATAACCCGCTTCTGAAGAAGCCGCTTACTGCAGATATGGTTAAGAAGAAGATCGTAGGACACTGGGGAACGGTTCCGGGACAGAACTTTGTTTTTGCACATCTGAATCGTGCCATTAAGCGCTATGATCTGGATCTGATTCTGCTGTCCGGCCCTGGACACGGCGGAAACTTCTATATTGCCAACGACTATCTTGACGGCTCCTACAGCGAGATCTATCCGAACATTTCGGAGGATGAGGCTGGACTTCAGAAGCTGTTCAAGCAGTTCTCTTTCCCGGGCGGTGTTCCGTCCCACTGCGCACCGGAGACCCCCGGTTCCATCAACGAGGGCGGTGAGCTGGGCTATTCCATCGCACATGGCTTTGGCGCTGTTTTTGATAACCCGGATCTGATTGCTGCTGTAACCGTTGGTGACGGTGAGGCTGAGACGGGCCCTCTGGCTACCTCCTGGCAGAGCAACAAGTTCCTGAATCCGGTAACCGATGGTGCGGTTCTCCCGATCCTTCACCTTAACGGCTACAAGATTGCAAACCCGACCATCTTTGCCCGCATGTCTCATGAGGAGATCGTGAACTTCTTCCATGGCTGCGGCTGGGAGCCTTACTTCGTTGAAGGCGAGGAGCCGATGGAGATGCATCGCAAGATGGCTGAGACCATGGACACCGTCATCGAGAAGATCAAGGAGATCCAGAAGAACGCAAGAGAAAATAACGACACCACCCGTCCGGTAT
>CAVBQH010000058.1:0-13639 GCA_963597485.1 Acutalibacteraceae bacterium | reverse complement strand
CGTCATAGAGGGGTCGCATTTCCGCCGCGCATAGGTACGCCGCTCCCAGCATGCCTGCTGTGTTCCCGAGGCCGGCGGGCACAATGGCCGTATCCCTCAAAAGCGGCGGCAGCTGATGATTTACTTTCCGATTGATTTCCTGCCGCACATACTCCTGAGCCATTACGCCGCCGCCGAGAATCACCAGCGGCGGATTGAATATATATATCAGGTTGATCAGTCCCGTGCAGATGTCGTCGATCCACTCATCAATCAGCCGGCACACTTCCTTCCGGTCTATTGCCGCAAAGATCTTCCTACCGCCATCCAATGACGGATCCACGGCCTTCACCTTCTCTACCAGTGCCGTTGTCGATGCGCAGCGCTCATAGCATCCCTGCAGACTCTCACTCCCGTCCCTGCATTCCGGATGAATAATCATTCCGCCGAAGCCTCCGGCACAATGCGTCGCACCGCGGACAACCTGCCCGTTCATGACAATGCAGCCGCCGACTCCGGTCCCATAGGTTACGCACAGAAAATCCCGATATCCGCGCCCGGCCCCGCAGTGCAGCTCACCGATTGCCGCAGCGTTCACATCGTTCTCGACCGCTACCGGCACCCCAAAGGTGTCCTCCAGCATTTTCTTTACCGGCATGCCTGTGTAGTCCGGTATGTTGCTGTTCGCATACAGGATGCTTCCGTTTTCGGCATTGACCTCTCCGGCTGTACTGATCCCGATTCCATCGGCCGATGAAGATGAATATGTTTGAATCAGCGCCTTCACCCGGTCCATCAGCGCAGCGCCGCCGGAGGATGCATGGGTCTCCCATTCCTTACATTCCAGGATTTGCGTCCCATCCCATATGCCGGCCTTTATTGCTGTTCCGCCGATATCAACTGCAATGATTCTCACGTGCTTTCCTCTTACTTTTGCGACTCATGTTCCCTTAGGGCCACTGTCTTTTCCCTTACGCAGCGATACGTGCATCGTTTGCAAAACAACCGGCCCACTAACACAGAGCTTTTCTTTCACCCATGCGGCGCTCAATCGCTGCTTCGTATCGCAGACACAAACCGCGCTGTAATCTCAGCAGGTCTTGTGATGGCACCGCCGACCACCAGCGCATAGGCTCCCGCTTCAAGTGCTCTTTTGGCCTGTTCGGGATAATGAATATGGCCTTCTGCGATGATTTTGGCCGGACACCTCTGCACCAGTTCATGGATGAAATCGTAATCAATTTCATCGCAGCCCTGCGTTTCCGGTGTATATCCGCGCATGGTGGTGCCAACGAAATCCGCTCCGGCTTCTGCGCAGCAGATTCCCTCCTCCACTCTTGCGCAGTCCGCCATAATCAGCTGATCCGGATATTTGGCGCGAATGGCCGCAATAAACTCTGCCGCCGTACTTTTGTCCGGGCGAAGCGCACCGGTCCCCTGCACCGCCACGATATCCGTACCGCAGGCGACCAGCTCGTCCACCTCCTTCATTGTGACCGTGATGTACATGGAAGTTCCTTCATAGCTTTTCTTAATGATTCCAATGACAGGAAGGTCCACTGCCTCTTTGATCTGAAGAATATCCCGTACGGTATTGGCTCGGATTCCGACCGCGCCTGACATCGCTGCCGCCTTCGCCATGAGCGGCATAATACCGCCCTCCTTTGTGTAGAGCGGCTCATGCTCCAATGCCTGGCACGAGACGATCAAACCGCCTTTGATTTGTTGAAATATCGCTTCTCTATCCATACCTATGAAACCAGCTTTCCCTTTTGAATGATATGCTCAAGCCCCAGTTCTGAATTTATCAGCAGAATATTCCCATAGCAGCCCTCCGCAATTCTCCCGTAATCCTTGTCCACTCCGATGGACTTTGCGGGATTCTCTGTGGCTGCCCGAACTGCCTCCTCAAGCGGCACTCCCGCCTTCTGCACACAGGTTTTCATGCAGTCGTACAGATTGGTAACGCTGCCGGCAATGGTTTCCGGCGCGCTTGTCAGAACCGCCTTATTTCCCTTTACGGTTACTGCCTGTCCTCCGAGATGATAATCTCCGTCCGCCAGCCCGGTGGCCTCCATGCTGTCCGAAATCAGGATCATCTTCTCGGCACCGAACATACGGAAGGTTGCCTTTATCACAGCCGGGTGTACATGAATCCCGTCCGCGATGAGCTCTGCCTCCGCTCCTGCCTCCACAGCCGCCGGAATCGGTCCCGGTTCCCGGTGCCCCATCTCGGGCATGGCATTATGCAGATGCGTCATGTGACTCGCGCCCTTGCTAAACGCCTCCTTTGCCACAGCATAGCTGCACACCGTATGGGCAATGGATATTCTCACGTCATCGGCACAATGCTCGATGAATTCCATGGCACCAGGCTCCTCCGGCGCCAGATCCACCAGTTTGATAAGGCCGCCGCTTGCTGCCTGGAGCCGTCGGAACATACCCTCATCCGCCGGCATGATGTACTCCGGATTCTGTGCCCCTGCCTTTTGCGGGCTGATGAACGGTCCCTCCATGTTGATGCCGACAAGATCCGCTCCCGCTTCCGCGCGGTACGCTGCCGCTTTCCGCATGACCTGGCTTAAAATTTCTTCGTTGTAGGACATCGTTGCCGGACAAATGGCCAGAATGCCGTTTTTTAATTCATATTCAGCAATTTCCTGCAGCTCCTGCGTGGTGGCCTGGCAGAAATCGTGCCCAACCGCCCCATGGAAATGAATGTCCACCAGTCCCGGAATGGCATACAGGCCGGCTGCATCGATGCAGACTTCGCCCTCTTCGGCAATGATGCCCTCCTGCTGAATCTGCTGAATCCGTGTCCCCTGTATCCGGATGTTCAATTTCTGAAACTGATGATCCCCGGTATATGTCCATGCATTTTTAATGACCATGTTCTTGCTCGCTTTCGCTTCCTTCGCTCCGCAGCCATGCAGCTCATTTTGATGCTCGAAATGCCGATGGCATCATTGCATCTATTCATACCTATTCGTATCTATTCGAATAACCTCTCAGCACATCGCAGAAAGAGCCGCCTCATCTGCAATCAAGGTGACATCCGGGTGAAGCTGCAGAATGGAGGCCGGAACCTGCGGTGTAACCGGTCCGAAAAAGGCACGCCGCAGAATGTCCGCCTTATTCTGTCCGTTTGCAATCAGTACCACTTTCCCGGCCTGCATAATCGGCAGAATTCCCATCGTATACGCCTGCCTCGGCACCTGATCCTTGCTGTCAAAAAAGCGCTGATTCGCCTCAATTGTACTCTCGGTCAGCTCCACACAGTGTGTATTCTTTTCGAAATGATCCGCCGGCTCATTAAAACCGATGTGCCCGTCCAATCCGATTCCCAAAAGCTGCAGATCAATTCCGCCGGATTGTTCGATCACGGAATCATATGCACTGCATACCGCTTCCGCATCCATATTCTCCCCATCGGGAATGAATATATGGTCCCTTCGCAGATTCACATGCTTCATCAGGTGCTCCTGCATGAAGCTCCAATAGCTTTGCGGATGCTCTCTGCTGATTCCCCGATACTCATCCAGATTGATGGTGGTAACTTCCGAAAAGTCCACATCTCCGTTCTGATAAGCCTCCACGATTTTCTGATAGGCTCCTACCGGTGATCCGCCTGTAGCCAGTCCCAGCACCGAGCTCGGCTTCAGATTCACCTGGGCCAGCAGCAGATTTGCTGTCTTTGACGACACCTCTGCATAATCCTTTGCTCTAACAATACGCATGATCTACCTCCGTCCTGCTGCTGCAGAAAGGTCCGCCTCGTCAGACTCGTACTGAATCTCCAGGTCGACCTCGAACATTCTTCTCCAGGGCATAGAAACTTTTTGAATACAGATTCTGTCCGCCACAGAAGAGAGCTTTTCTCTCGTAAATTTCATCAGTTCTTCCTGGACTCTGGTTGCAACGACACCATCGGATTCCTTAACATCAAAATAACTCATATCCTGCGGAAGAGAATCCGAAACCGACTTTCTGACCGCCGCACAATATCCTGCATCCTCTATATATCGTTCTGCCAGGAAGGTTTTATGCTGTTTGGTATTCCCATACAGATATGCGTCCACAGCCTCCGCAATTGCTGTCCCTAAGGTATTCGCAGATGTATTCCATCCCGCATATCCATCCAGCTTCATCAGCAGTCCGTTCTTGTTCAAAACGCGAATAACCCCAAGATCTGCCCCATTGGCATAGGCATTGTCTGCAACGGACACGATTTTATGGTTCTCCACGCAGTACCGAATCAGTCCCATCATTTCCGCTATATTGCGCTCCACGCAGTAGCACAGCTTCTCCGATGGCTGCCGGACCGCTTCCTCCATATTCTCTGACGGAGCAGTTATGCACAGCACAATGTCAGCCGCCTCATAGCTCTCTGTTGTCAGGCACCCTGCTGACAGAATATGGGATTTCACGGTTGTAGACAGTGTGCATCCCTCATAAAGCGGAATCAGCGTTCTGGACATATCCGAAGCATACTTCACATAGATCTTTGGCCGCCTGTGCGCAAGCGTATTCAGCATGCGGGATAAGAGTGTAAGCTCCACCTCATCCGCTCCCGGATACATTAGAACGCAATCATCCATGTCATATTCTGCAATTTTCTCACGAATGATTTTCTGATCCAGTGCGGCATAGCCGTACCTGGCCGAATCATCCTGCGGAATCACCAGACCGTCAATCACTCCGTCTCTGGCCAGCTGCAGCGTTTCTACGTTCATATAGCGATTGATTTCTCTTCTGGAGATGTAGTCATCCAGATATTTCGAATCCACACGCTCCATTGCCTCCCTTACAGAGACATCGCTCTCCATTCCCAAACGGCTCAGATGAACCGATACCCCAAGAGAATGAATCTCCTTTCCACAGATCTGATAATACGACGGTTCTTCATCATCACTGGAATAATCCGGGCACCTCATGATCACCTGAAACGCGTAAATCACAAGACTTTTGTTGATTTCGCGCAGCTCTCGCAGCAGCTGAATCCGCTCCAGCAGTGTATCCTTCGTCTCATGATGAAGTCTAGACGGGACCAAACCTCCGTATAACAGCATATCCATGGAGATAACCAGCCCGTCTGCATCTGCACATTCTGAGCGCAGGAAGTCTGTAATCTCGCCAAACGAAGCCGGTGTCTTTTTATTGCCAAGTTTCTTCGGCTTTACGATACGAAGCTGCTCATGACGAAACAGTTTGTCCGGAAACCGATAATTGCATGGCCTTTCATCCAGCGGAAGCAATACAATTTTCAACATATTCTCTATCCTCGGTTGTACTCTCTTTATTCGTTCTCAATCGCAGCTGGCTGACGGTACGCTCCCAGATATGTCCTTTCAGGAAGAAAACCAAACTGACCATAGAAGTCCTTTAAGATGGTCCAGTCAATGTTCACACGCTCAACATGAATTCGCCTTGCCTGCTTTAGCGACTCGTACAGAAGATAATCTCCAACGTGTCTTCCTCGGATTTTCCGTGCAATTCCGATGGGACCAAGGCCTCCGTAACCATCCGGATCTGCGGACAGTATGCAGTAGCCGACGATTTCCGTCTGCTGCTTATCCCACAGGAGTACAATCTTTTCCGATTCATCGATTTCCTTTGTCAGCTCCTGTGCCTCAAACACCCACCGACCCGGAAACTCCCTCTCCAGAAACGCCAGAAGCTCCGAGCGATTCTCCTTATAGGTTGTTACAGTAAATTCCGTCCGGAACGCCGCAGCATCGAATGCATCGATTGCAGCATTCCGCACGATGTCCGCCTCCAAATCGAAATGCTCCTCTGTATTCAATGAAAATCCCGCATTTCCGAAGAATCGTCTCTTTCTTGCATCCGGATCCGGTATGCCGGAGAAAAAATTATTAAAATCCATACCGATATACACTGTATGAACCTTATCTTCCTCCAAAACTTCAAGAGCCCTCGAAAGCAACGCTTTCCCGTAGCCCTTTTTCTGCTCGTTCCTTCTCATCGCAAAGAGACTGATCCAGGATGTCTGGGGATACAATTCCTGATTTTCCGATACCTTTACACCAATAAAACCGGCAATTTTCCCACTATCCTTATCAATCAGCTTTCCGCTGGCCCCTGCAGCGTATTCCTTATGCGTCAGAAGGTCCCTGACAATCTTCTCCTCTGTAATGTGGAATTCCCTGCGAAAAGCCTCCTGACAGATTTCGCAAAGCACCGGTGCATCACTGCATTCGATTGGTTCTATGATCCAGTTTCCCATTTTGTCCTTTCCGCAGCGCAGCTTTCAGGTAGTCCGGGCAGGATCTCCCGGCAAATACGTCACCCCTTCACAGCCCCGCTGACCGCCTCAATGTAGTTTTTCTGGAACAGTACAAACACCAGCAGCACCGGAATAATTGAAATAATTGTCCCCGCAGCGACGTATCCGAATTTATAGCTAAATGACCCGTTCAGATACTGCAGAGCCGTGGCCAGCGGATATTTTTCCGGATCCTGAAGGACAATGATCGGCCACAGAAATGCATTCCAATTCGCAATGAAATCAAAAATAATGATCGTCGATACGCTCGGTCGAATCCCGGGAAGCATAACTTCCTTCCAGATCCGAAGCTCACCCGCTCCGTCAATTCTGGCTGCCTCAATCAGCTCCTTGGGTATCCCCAGATAGGCCTGCCGCATCAGGATGATACTAAATGCCTTCACCGATGAAGGAAGAATGACGCCAATCATGGTGTTAAGCAGGTGCATATTTGCAATAATCAGGTAGTTGATAATCATGCCGGCTGCCGCCGGAATGATCATGGTGCCGATCAATATGGTGAAAATGACATTTTTCCCCTTAAAGTCCATGGTTGCCAGCGGGTATGCGCACAGGGAGGAAAGCACCACATCCAGCAGAATTCCGCCGAAGGTAATGATTACTGTGTTCGACAGATATTTGGACAGATCCATAAACTCCATTACGCCTGTGTAATTTGCCAGCGAAAAGTCACTCAGCTGAAAATGGAGATTATAAATATTCGCCCCGGTTCGCAGGGAGGAAAGCAGAAGCCACACAAAGGGGCCTGCACAGAGGATCGCAACAAGAATCAAAAGAAGATAGGTAAACACGTAGCTTATTATTGTTTTCTTCCTCTTTTTGGAATACGGATTATTCATTGTTCGTCATTCCCCCTTTCTTGCCATATACGAATACAACGATGCTGAGCAGCGTCGTTACAACTGCCTGTACGGCACCGACAGCCGCTGCGTAGCCGAACTGGAAATCCTGGAAGGCCTTCGTATATGAATAGTAATTGATCACCATCGTTGCATCATTCGGTCCTCCCTTGGTCAGCACAAAGACGACATCAAATACGCCGATTGCCGATATCACGGAATTCAAAGAGCAGAACCAAATATACGGTTTCAGAAGCGGGAGCTTAATGCTGGTAAACACCTTTACCTTTCCGGCACCATCGATGGTCGCCGCTTCACAAAGCTCGTTGGGAATCCCCTGCAGTCCGGCGAGGTACATCATCATGTAGTAGCCAAGGCCTTGCCAGACAGTGATGAACATAAGACATAACATGGCCGTATTCTTATCACTTAAAAAGCCCAACGGCATACGGATCAATCCCCAATCCTTCAGCGCCGTGTTAACAACGCCGTTCGTATCAAAAATGAATCCCCATATGATAGAAACCGCGACCATCGATGTAACAACCGGTATATAGTAAAGAGTGCGGAAAAATCCGATCCCCCATATTTTTCGATTTACCAAAACCGCCAACAGAATCGACAGAATCTGAATGACCGGAACAACCACAACGAATATGACGGAATTCTTTATGGAAATCCAGAAAACGCGGTCGTTAAAAGCCTTCACAAAATTCTTGATTCCAATGAACTTCGTCTGGCCCAGTACAGAATAATCGTAGAACATCAAAATAAGACTTCCGATAATCGGAACGATGGTAAATAAGAGAATGATAGCCAGCGCAGGCGTCATAAATGCATAGGCTTTCAAGGTTTGTCTTCTTTGAGATTTGGAACTCTTCCCGGCCATGGAATCCTCCTATTGCCGCAATGATTCCGGATCGTCCATGTTCATATTCGTTTTCCGAATCATTGCTTGTACATCGAAATTGCCCCAGGATTCCTCCTGGGGCAGCCTCGAAATGAATCCTTGCAGTTACCTGGTTACAGCTCACACGCAGCCGGTCGCCCGGCTTCCATCTGCATCGCAGTGTCACCTGCTGTCCGTCTGCATGCGTGCGGCCTGGTGTTAGTTCTCGGAAAGAATGGCATTTACATCCGCTTCCGCCTGATCAAGAGACGCCTGAATGTCATCGCCATTAATAATAGCTGCCTCGTATGCCTTATCAACAGCCGTCTGAATGCTCGTCTGATCCGCAACACCCAGTGAGAAATCCTTGGATGTCAGACTTGCCTTTGCAGACATTGCACTTGCCTGTCCTTCCAAAGACTCTGTATCCGATGTAAAGAACTCATCCTCACTTGCAGCTGTGGTGGACGGGAAGATGGATACGGTCTTGCAGAACGCCAGCTGATTTGCATCATTTGTGACATAGTTTGCAAATGCAATTGCCGCCTCGTGGTTCTTGCTTGCCTCCGGTACAACAAGGTTCATCAGCGGATTTCTGGACAGGCCGTCTTTACCAGTCAAAGGCGTGGAAATGCCGATTGTTTCATAAATGTCCGGCGCTTCGTCCTTAATACGAGACAGAGAAGATCCGGAGGAGCTTACGATAGCCAGCTGACCCGATTCGAAGAGCTTCAGCATTTCATCCCATTCGCCCCATTTGTTCTTCGGAACGACGCCCTTGTCCGTGCACTCCTTATACGATTCCAGAAGCTGTGCTGTCTCTTCTGTATTAAAAGCAGCACTTGTCTTGTCATCGCTCAGAACATCTATGCCTTCCTCGATGAGGATATTGAAGAATTCATCCGGCATGAACAGATATGCCCCGGTTTTATTGTAGAACTCCTCTGCTTCCTCAAGGGCTTCATTAAAGGTGGAAGGAACTTCCATTCCGGCCTCTTCGAACAGCGCGCTGTTGTAGAACATAATGTCCGGTGATGCATACCACGGGAATGCGTAAACAGAATCTCCGATCTTGGCAGAATCCCAAAGATCCTCAATATAGATGGACTTCTGCTCATCGGTAGCTTCTGCGTTCAAATCAACCAGTGCGCCCTGTCCGCCGAGGGTAAGTGCGAATTGTGTGTTCAGATTTACAACATCCGGTGCTGTGCCTCCCGCAACCGCGGTCACCAGCTTGGACTGAATATCCGCATAAGGAACGTCTGTCCAGTTTACCGTCACTCCCGGATTCTCACTCTCGTATGAAGCGATCATGTCATTGAAGAAATCTGCAAAGGATGCCTTCAGATCGATGGTCCAGAACTCAATTGTGACCGCCTCCGCACTGGCGTCTGCAATATCTGCAGCCTCGCTGGATGCCTCGGATACCTCCGCTGTCTCCGAGGATGCCTCTGCAGTTGCATCCGACTCCGTGCTGCCCGCGCCGCACCCCGTCACCATGCCAAGTACCATTGAGGCACACAGCACCGCACTCAGTAACTTCTTTTTCATACTCTTACCTCCTTAGATGATGTATATCGCTATCCAATCACCGATGGTGATACGATATCTGACCACAGATTGTAATTTAATGTCTCAATCCGATTCCCGCCCAGATAGCCGAAGAGCTGATAGGGTTCTTCCAGCTCTGCAATTTCTGAAATTCTCCCCTCTACATAGTCCTTCAATATCCTGGCGGTATCCGCCAGCCTTCGATCCAATCCTCCCAGGCGAATGGTCTGCACCTCAAATCCATACGATTTGTTCTCTGTTTTCCACTGCCGTTCAAATGTCTCGTAAAAAGCATCAAGTCTTTGGCGAAGCTGCGGTATCTCCTCCTCTGCAATCGAAAGCAATTTCCCGGCAGCATTCTCTTTGTATGTACTCCGAATGCGCACGCCAAGATCTGCCTTCTTCTCCAAAGTGCGGCACAGAGCCTCCATATTCTGAAACAGATACGCCAGTCTTCCGTGACTTGCATTTTCATGCATGGCCTCGGCCGCCTGCTGAAACCGTGTAACAGTGTCTTCCTGCAGGACCGAGTCGAAGGTTCCGATTAATGGATCGTTATACAGCAGGTACTTGCTGCAATTGTTGTGTATTTCGCCGTTCTCTGAATACGGATTTACGAGATCGATTTTCATAAAGTCATCGAACGCATATCCCGTCAGCTTTTGAAATGCTCTCCGATCCATTTTGCTCCGGAAGGCATACCCGGCATCCTCAAACAACGTCGGCAGCACAGAAAAACAGCTGGCCTCCGCGCCGTCATCCCCCCAACAGGTAATCGTATAAGAGGAAATCCCTTGCTCGATGCAGGCATCAATGGACGCCCTTCCTGCCAAAATGCTGTATGCATTGTGCGGAACGAATCCGGTCCACTTCCACGCACCGCCTGCAAAACCGACGCGGCGGCTTAGTTTTTTATGCTTTTCCAGATTGTTTGCGTAATGCGCTTGATCGGTGGAGTAATAATCCCAATGGCAGATCGTCAGATCATCCGGCACTTCAAATCCGGTATCTCCATAATCCAGCATGTGTATAAACATATCGCTCCAGATCTGTGGTCTGCGCCGATATTGTCTGCAAATCTCCAGGACCATGTTCAGATGCTCTGTCATAAGACGACTCTTTGGAGTCAGTCCATGCTTGGTCAGATACTGTCCTGCACCTAAAAGTTCCGCTTCGTCCATCCCAAGGTGAATAAAGTCCGTAGAGAAGCACTCGGACACGCTTCGTATCACATGGGTCAGAAGCTCCTTTGTTTTCTCCTCCCCTACCAGCAGAATGTCCTTCGTGTCTATAATCCCGTAGTAGGCTTCGTAACGTGTAATCTGATTCAAGTGCGCCAGCGTTTGAATATACGGTCGCAGCTCCACGCCAAATCGCTTTGCATAAGCGTCCAGCGTCTTCACCTCTTCATGCGTCATACGTCCCCGCATGAAGCCAAAATAGGGCTCATCCTCGACGAAAAACGTGTCCTCCATATAGAGGCCCACAAAATTCATCCCAAGGCATGCCGCATAACAGATCATCTGTTCCAGTGTGCTGACCTTTAGGACCGCGTTTCTGGATAAATCCAGCATCACTCCGAACTCAGAAAACGAACATTCCTCCCGGATCTCGCCGGAAAGACTCTCCTTGCAGGCAGATAATAATAAAAGGGCCCGGCACAAGTCCGGAACCCCTTTGTAACGGATGTAATAATCGCCATTTTTCCGAATGAGAAAGCCGTCTTCACTGCTTCGTTGCAGTAGAACCCTCCCGGCCTCTTCTTCGCTGGAATTCTTTAGAAAAATATCGGTATGTTTACCAAGCTCGGCTAGAACCCATGCCTCTTCCTTGCTCGGACAAAGCACCTCAAGCTGCATCCTGACGTTCCCCTTTATTTCGGCGGCATCTTTTAAAGTAGCCCTTAAGCAGCCCCCGTTTCTGTCACCGATTGTAGCAAGCCGTCATCTGCAGAACAAGAAAACCGCGTTTTTTCGAAAGAAGAATTTAAAAGGATTTAACAAAATGGTTACGCCCGAAACTACTTTCAGTTCATATCACCGCCGGCATCTCCGCGGATTGCTGCCAAGGTCTGCCGGTATTTTTTAACCTTTCCGTAGGTGTTATTGGCAAAATAATAGGAATACAGAACATCCAGAATGACCAATGGCAGGAACTGCGGCGATATTTTGGTCCCGGTATCCAGGTTCTTCATATACGCAGTAACAACCAGCTCGTTGCAGTATGGCTTTACCGGCGTCTGTGCATTGGCGGTGATATACACAATACTGGCGCCCTTCTTTCTCGCAAGGCGGACACCATTATTAACCTCTTCTGTACATCCGCTCAGTGAAATGCCGATGATCAGCTGATCAGGCTCAGCCAGCGCCGCGTTCATCTGTATCATCTGCGAATCCGTAATGGCCTCTGCCGGTACCCCGATTCGCATAAAGCGGAGCTGGAATTCCTTGGCCACCAGTCCTGAGCTTCCCTGTCCATATACAAAAATTCTTTTCTTCTCATCCAGAAGCGCGGCAATTCTTTGAATCTGTTTCTCGTCCAGCATGCTGCAGGTCTCGTTAAGCAGACTGGAATAGCTGGACCGTATTTTTTTCGTAAAAGCGCCAACATTCAGTGCATTTTGCTCGGTCGGAATTTCAAGTTCCAAATCCTTCTCGTACGAGTAAATAAGCTCACGGTAGCCCTTATATCCGCACTTTTTGGAAAAGCGGGATAAGGCAGCCTCCGACACATACAAACGCTTTGATATGTTTTTGGAGGAAAAATCCATCCGCTCCGTATTGCTCAGCAGAAAATTGGCGATGCTCCTGTCTACCGGGGTAAAAGACGCGTAGGAATTGGAAATATTCTGTTTGGTCTCGTTCTGGTAGTAACTCATATTCCTCCGCTATTTGCTCCAGTGCATTTTTTCTGTTAGAAATGCCGTCAGAACACCCGCCGTTTTTTCGTGCGTTTTCTTCGATGGATGCGCATCCGTCCCAAAGCCATCCCCTGGCTCCATCAGCGGCAGCTCATAAAAGCTGCAGTCCATTCCCTCTTGCATGCAGCGATAGGCTGTCTCGGCGACGGCCTCCCTCAGTGAAACCTCCATCATGCCATATAAAAGGACGATCTCTGCTTCCGGATATACCATCGCCACCTGCTTCACAAAGCTTACATACTTTTCTGTAAAAGCTGCCTCCCGTTCCCTGTTCCCCCTTGTGTAGCTTGCATCGTTCGTTCCGATATTGATAAGAATCAGCTGAGGATCAAATTCCGGTCCGGTTTCCTGCGCAAAAACCTCCGGCATCAAATGATCAGTTCGCGGCCCAGTCTCCTCCGGCGGAATCCATCGAGATAGCACACCGCATCCGCTCCAGGCAACCATCCATGGATCCGCATGCAGCGCCCTTGCCGTCAACCAGGAGTAGCCCCTCGTCACATCCTCCGTTTGCGTTGTAAATCTCTCGTCCTGTTCTGATCCGCAGACACCGTACCCTGCTGTCAGCGAATTTCCGATGAACAGAATTCTTCTCTCTTTCTTCTTCGTAGGCCGAATATCACCATCTGTAGAAAGTTCCGTGAGCTCGACTGTGCCATATTGAAATTCCGTCAATTTTAAAATACGAATCACCACCGGTCCATCACTTTTATCCGGAAGAACCGCTTCATACCGCCGTGATCCGTTCTCCACCATCCAAACCGCCTCCGGATTCGGATTGTCATCAATAAGCAGTGCAAGCCGCGCTCGGTAATCCTCTTCTTCGCTGCAGCCGTTTACCCGGATGGATATTCTCTGTATGTTCCCACAGAATTCCAAAAAAGCGCCGGCACCTTGCAAGGAAACGCCGCTCTGCATTTTCTTTATCAATCCGCAGAATCTCATGTTTGTTTCGTTGAGTTTATACTGCTGCACTGCCTCACGCCTCCTGGGAAATAAGATGTTCTTACCGTAATTCCGTTTCACCTTAATTTCAATCATGAATTTGCCGGCATGCAGTCAATGTATGATTAAAATATGGTATCTGTTCAGCACCTGCCAAATTTCAACGTGAATTGACTGCTTGCAGGCAAATTCACGATTGAAATTGGCAGGCG
>CAVBQH010000057.1:0-13662 GCA_963597485.1 Acutalibacteraceae bacterium | reverse complement strand
GTTCTTTAACGACAACGACGCATATCCGATCCAGGATGCTTGGAGCGAAGAGGGCGGCGTTTTCTGGGCCATCGAGCAGGCAACCAACGTTCACCTGGATCTGACCATTGTAAACAACGCGGATTACTCTCAGAAGGTTTCTCTTGCCATCAACTCCGGCGAGGCTCCGATGATCATCCCGAAGGTTTATGATGAGTCCAGCTATGTAAACGGCGGCGGCGTAGTTCCGGTATCTGATTATGTTCAGTACATGCCCAACTACACAAGCTTCTACAACGACTACAACATGGAGTCGGATGTCAGCACTCTGAAGCAGGAGGATGGCAAGTACTATCGTCTTCCCGGCATGAAGGAGACTTCTCTTCAGGACTACACACTGCTTCTTCGTACTGACCTCTTTGAGGCAGCCGGCTATGATGTAGCTTCTCTTGAGAAGGATTGGACCTGGGACGAGTTCGCAGACATCCTCATCGATGTGAAGAAGTACATGGTAGAGCAGGGTATGGTTTCCGAGGGCGATTACATCTGGTCTGACAGATGGTGCGGCTCTGATTCCGGCTACGGCTCCGGCGGATGCCTTCTGAACCTGATTTCCAGAACCTATGGCATCTACACCACATGGAGCTCCAACGGCACCAACGGCGCTGATCTGTATTTCGATACAGATGCAGATGAGTTCAAGCTCTCCGGCACCAGCGATGCTTACAAGGAGTACATGAAGGTTGTTAAGAAGCTGGTTGACAACAAGATCCTTGATCCTGAGACATGGTCTCAGCAGGATGCAACCGCTGACAACAAGTTCTACACCGGAAAGACAGCTCTGATTCTGACCAACCGTGCGACAACCACCTCTCAGATCGAGGGACTTACTTCTCAGCTCGGCGAGGGTAACTTTGAGGTTTATCGCTGCGTTATCCCGAAGGGAACCACGAACTACCAGGCAGAGAACTCCCGTCTGGAGTGCGGCCTGATGGTATCTGCAAAGGCTCTTGATCAGCTTGGAACCGATGACTTCATCAAGATGATGCGCTTCATCGACTGGCTGTGGTACAGCAACGAAGGCCTGACACTGACCAAGTGGGGCATCGAGGGTGAGGACGGAACCTACACCGTTACCGATGGCGTTTACACTCTGAATCCTCAGTACTACTGCGGCGGACTTTCCATCGCACAGACATCCGATGATCAGGAAGATATGAGAATCAAGTATGGTTTTGCATGCGGCAACTTCATGTACAGCGGCAGCGCAGAGCTTCTGACCTCCAACTTCTCCGCTGATCTGCAGGATTTCTACAAGCGTCAGGGCGAGTACAGAGAGCTTCGTCCGCTGGATCCTACCATCGCTCTTTCTGAGGATGACAAGGAGCAGCTGAATCTCTGGGCAACACCTCTGTTCAGTACAGAGAACACCTGGACTCTGAAGTTCGCTATGGGCCAGGCAGATGTTGATACGGATTGGGATACTTATGTTGCAGAGCTTGAGGCTCAGAATGCACAGAACGTTCTGGATCTGTACAACACCTATTATCAGAACAGCAAGGCCAACTAATTGCCGGCGGTGTTCTGAAAGAACATAATCCCGGAGGCGGGGCGGATTCCTTTTGGAATCTGCCCCGCCTCTTTTTGCTGGCTTCCGCCTCTGTCAGGAATCGCATAACTTGAAGGATAATTCGCAAGGAGTGCATAGCCGATGAAAAATACGGAGGGTAACATACAGATAGATACTGTGATATCATCTAAAACAAAGAGAAAGGAGCGTGGGAAATGGCATTATTCGGCGGTTTGGATTACAACAGCCTTGGCGGAACACTGGATGCGGAACAGGGTGATCGCTCCGCCCGAGGATATACGTGGAATGTGATCGTGGACAATTTCCCTCGGCTCCTGATTACCAATCTGATCTGTGTACTCGCGCTGATTCCGGCATTGACCGGCTTTATGCTGGGATCTATGTGGGATCGTCCGCAGATTCTGCTGCTGTCCGGCGCAATCGGCGGTTTGATTGCCGCTCCTTTTTATACAGCGATGTATGACGCGGCACTGATGGCCTACCGCGGATATCCCGGAAGATGGTGGGAGCGATATAAAAAGGTCCTGAAGAGGGAGTGGAAGGGAAGCTTTCTCCCCGGCCTGGTAATCGGGCTTCTTGCAGCGGCATTGATTAACATTGTCACGAATCTGCACGAGGGTAATCGCCTTCCGGAGATGATGCTGATCAGCGTTGTCATTGCCTGCGTCGTTGTGCTGGCGATTACAACCTATCTGTGGACGCAGCGGCTGATGGTGGATTTAACGCTCATGCAGGTGATAAAGAACAGCTGGCTGATGACCATGATGCACCCGGTTATTACGCTTGGCGCAATCGCGTTCCGCAGTGTTTACTGGGCGCTTATGCTGATCCTGTATCCGTATTCGATTGTTTTCCTGGTGTTTTTGGGGGTATGGTTTCCGGCGCTGATGACAATCCGCATTATGTACAACACACTGGATCATGATATGAAGCTGGATGAACGATACGAACAGGCCCAGCAGGAGGAAGAGTAACGATTCAGAACTGCACCTGCCGGAAAGACGAAAAGGCCTTTCGCGGCAGGTGGGCTCTGAACGATTACCATATAAAGTGCATTGCTAAGATGAATTTCTAACAGGAGGAAATTGGTGATGGAAATGATGAAGGGCGCTTTCATGCGCGGACTGGACAACATGATCATTAAGGAGATTCCGAAGCCGACGGCTTGCAAGGGAAACGTTGTGGTATCTCTTGAATATGTTGGAATCTGCGGATCGGATGTACACTATTATCACAGCGGACGCGTCGGCGCTTATGTTGTGGATCTGGAGCATGATTACATGCTGGGCCATGAGACTGCCGGAACCGTCGTAGAGGTTGGCGAGGGTGTTACGAATCTCAAGGTTGGCGACAGAGTTTGCCTGGAACCCGGTATCACCGATGGCTCCTGCGAGTTCTGCAAGGAAGGCAAGTATAACCTTTGCCCGGATGTGCAGTTCCTGGCAACCCCTCCGGTTCCTGGCTGCAACGAGGAATTCATTGAGTTCCCTGCTGATTACTGCTTCAAGCTTCCTGACAATGTCAGCACGAAGGAGGGCGCACTCATCGAGCCCCTTTCCGTTGGCTTCCATGCTGCTAATCAGGGCGATGTACAGGTCGGCGAGAGTGTTCTGATTCTGGGCGCCGGCACCATCGGAATGACAACGCTCCTTTCCTGCAAGGCCCACGGCGCAGGCAAGATCATCGTAGCAGACCTCATCGATGCCAAGCTCGAGCTGGCTAAGCAGATGGGCGCAGACGTTGTGATCAACAGCGGCAAGGAAGACGTCATGGAGGCTGTCAAGGCAGCTACCGGCGGCGAGGGCGCTGAGAAGGTATTCGAGACGGCAGGCTCTGCTGTTACCATTGCGCAGACTCCGTTCCTGGTAAAGAGAGGCGGCACCATCGTTCTGGTCGGCATTTCCGTAAAGCCGGAGATCAATTATAACTTCGCACAGATTATGGACAAGGAAGTTACCATCAAGTCCGTATTCCGTTATCGCAACATCTACCCCAGAGCGATCGCAGCTGTTGCAAAGGGGGCCATTGATGTGAAGCCTCTGGTAACACATGAGTTTGATTTCGATCACATTCAGGACGCATATCAGGAAGCACTGAACAACAAGACCGATGCACTGAAGGTTGTGATTAAGGTAAAGTAAAGCGAGGAGGGGTTACGTGAACCGTAAAGAAGCAAGAAAGCTGGCAGAAGAGCTGGTTTCCAAAATGACACTGGAGGAGAAGGCCTCCCAGCTAAAATACGATTCTCCGGCCATTGAGCGGCTGGGAATTCCTGCATACAACTGGTGGAATGAATCGCTGCACGGCGTTGCAAGAGCAGGTGTTGCCACCATGTTCCCGCAGGCCATCGGTATGGCTGCTGCCTTTGATCCGGACATGATGCAGGAGATCGGCGATGTAACAGCCACCGAAGGGCGTGCCAAGTACAACATGCAGAGCCGCCACGGCGACAGAGACATCTATAAGGGACTGACCTTCTGGGCACCCAATGTCAATATTTTCCGTGATCCCAGATGGGGACGCGGCCATGAGACCTACGGAGAGGATCCGTATCTGACATCGCGCCTGGGCGTTCGCTTCATTGAGGGTATGCAGGGCGATGGCGAGACGATGAAGACAGCAGCCTGCGCCAAGCACTTTGCTGTGCATTCCGGCCCCGAGGCGGATCGTCATCACTTCAATGCGGTCGCATCCAAAAAGGATATGGAGGAGACCTACCTTCCGGCGTTTGAAGCCTGCGTGAAGGAGGGAAAGGTTGAGGCGGTTATGGGGGCCTATAACCGGACCAACGGCGAGGTTTGCTGTGGTTCCCCCGCGCTTCAGGAGATTCTTCGCGGCAAGTGGAAGTTCGAGGGACACTACGTGTCGGACTGCTGGGCTGTTCGTGATTTCCATGAGAATCATAAGGTGACGGCTACGCCGGAGGAATCGGTTGTGCTGGCGCTGGAGAACGGAACAGATGTCAACTGCGGCTGCACCTATCAGAAGATTATGAATGCCGTAGAGCAGGGCATTCTGGATGAGAAATACATCACCGAGTCTGCCATCAAGCTCTTCACGACAAGATATCTTCTGGGCATGTTCGGAGAAACTGAATACGACAGCATCCCGTACACGGTGGTGGAGTGCAAGGAGCATCTGGCACTGGAGGATCGCGCAGCAAGAGAGAGCTTTGTACTGCTCAAGAACAACGGCATCCTGCCGCTGGACAAGAGCAAGCTCCATGATGTGGCAGTGGTTGGACCCAATGCGGACAGCCGCGTTGCTCTGAAGGGCAATTACCACGGCGACGCATCCCGTTACACGACCGTTCTGGAGGGAATCCAGGATTATCTGGGCGAGGATGTCAACGTTCACTATTCCGAGGGCTGCCATCTGTACAAGGACAATGTTGAGGCACTTTCGGATCCGACAATGTGTGATCGTCTGGCTGAGGCGCAGCAGTGCGCAGAGATGTCTGAGGTTGTCTTCGTTGTTCTGGGATTGGATGAAACCCTCGAGGGTGAAGAGGGAGATACCGGAAACCGCTACGCTTCCGGCGATAAGAGCAGCCTGGAGCTTCCCTTCCCGCAGCTTGAGCTTCTGCGCGGTATGATTGCAACCGGAAAGCCGGTGGTGGTCATCAACATGACAGGAAGTGCTGTGAACCTTCGAACAGCGGAGGATCACGCAGCGGCAATTCTTCAGGTGTGGTATCCCGGCGGACGCGGCGGCAAGAACGTTGCAGCGGTTCTGTTCGGAGAGACATCGCCCTCCGGTAAGCTTCCGGTGACCTTCTACGAGCATGATAAGGATCTTCCGGAGTTTACGGATTACTCCATGAAGAACCGGACCTATCGTTATTACGAGGGAACACCGCTGTATCCCTTCGGATATGGTCTGACCTACGGCGACTGCCAGGCAAAGTCGGTCAGTGCAGCTGTAGTGAAAAGAGCGGATGGAGCTGCGGTGGAAGCCGGCGAGACAGCATTCGGTAGCAGCGATGATTACGGTGCACCGTACGGAATCGACGGCGTGCAGGTGACAGTGAAGGTTTGCAACAGCGGTAAGGCTGCAACGCAGGATGTCCTTCAAATCTATGTCAAGAACGAAGGGGACGACTGCGATGTAACATATCCGCACCTGTCGGCACTTCGAAGACTTGAGCTTGCCGCAGGCGAGGAGAAGGAAGTGACCCTGACGATCGCGCCGCACGAGCTTTCCAGTGTAGATGAGGAAGGACAGCGCAAGATCCGTACCGGGAAATTCACGGTTTATGCCGGCTTTGCACAGCCGGATGCTCGCAGCAAGGAGCTGACGGGCCGCGAGAGCGCCAGCTGCAGCGTAGAGATCGGATAAAGGAAAAGTGTGAGGGGCATCTGTTGCAGTATGGCAGATGCTCCTTTTTTATTTGTGGTGATGCCTGTGCGAGAAGAGAAGAAAATTATGGAATCCGGTCAAAATGGAAGCGAAATTCATCTGCGTCCGCACCACGGACTGTGCCTTTTAAATTTCCGCGGAGCCGGATATTCGGATGAATTCAGCACCAATATGGCAGCAATGCAAAAGCGCCTTTTTGATAATCCGCAGGAGAAGATTACAATTACGGAAGGTGCCGATGACCTTTGCAGGCGCTGCCCAAACCGCAGGGGGAGCGCCTGCAGGTCGGAGCATCCGCCGCTGTTCGACAGTAACGTCCTGGGGGCTGCCGATATCGCCTATGGGCAGACAATGACATGGCAGGAGCTGTCCGGCCGCACAGATCTTCTTCGCAGGAAGAGGCTGGAGGAAATGTGCCCGGACTGCGAGTGGCTTGATCTGTGCCGGAGAATCGTCGGAGGAGAGTAGGCGAATTATAGTCTATGCTTGATTTTAAGGCATTTCATCGGTAATATAACGTGTTGGACCATGAGGCCTGCGGCGCGAAAGCGGTGGCGCAGCAGACGTTTTTTACGAAGGAGAATAACGAATGATATCTGCCAATAACGTTACCTACAGAGTCGGCAAGAAGGCTTTGTTCGAGGATGTTAACATCAAGTTCACGGAGGGCAACTGCTACGGCATCATCGGAGCCAACGGCGCCGGCAAGTCTACCTTTTTGAAGATTCTGTCCGGACAGTTGGATACCACCAACGGTGAGATTGCCATTACGCCGGGACAGCGCCTGTCCTTCCTGGAGCAGGATCATGAAAAATACAACGACCAGGTGGTTCTGGATACGGTCATACAGGGCAACAAGCGCCTGTATGAAATCGGTCAGCAGAAGGATGCACTGTATGCCAAGCCGGATTTTACCGATGAGGACGGCATTAAGGCGGCGGAGCTGGAGAGCGATTATGCGGAAATGGGCGGTTATGAAGCGGAGTCCGATGCGGAATCCCTTCTGAACGGCCTTGGCATTGAGGATGAGCTTCATTACAAGCAGATGAACGAGCTGAACGGCGCCCAGAAGGTGAAGGTTCTTCTGGCTAGAGCTCTGTTCGGCAATCCGGATATTCTGCTTCTGGATGAGCCGACCAACCATCTGGACCTGGATGCCATTGGCTGGCTGGAGGAGTTTTTGATTAACTTCGAGAACACCGTCATCGTTGTGTCGCATGACCGGTATTTCCTCAACAAGGTCTGCACAGACATTGCTGATATTGATTATGGCAAAATAACGCTTTACGCGGGCAACTACGATTTCTGGTATGAGTCCTCTCAGCTGATGGTGCGTCAGATGAAGGAGGCCAACAAGAAGAAGGAAGAGAAGATTAAGGAGCTGAAGGAATTCATTTCCCGTTTCTCGGCCAATGCGTCCAAGTCCAAGCAGGCAACCTCCAGAAAGCGCGCTTTGGAGAAAATTGAGCTGGATGAGATCAAGCCCTCCTCCCGCAAATATCCGTTCATTGATTTCCGTCCGGATCGTGAGATTGGAAATGAAGTGCTGACGGTAGAGCATCTGTCCAAGACCATCAACGGAGTGAAGCTCCTGGACGATGTGTCCTTTGTGGTCAAGCACGATGACAAGATTGCCTTCGTTGGTTCCCAGGAACAGGCCAAGACGGCGCTGTTTGAAATCCTGATGGGAAACATGGAGCCGGACAGCGGCAGCTACAAGTGGGGCGTTACGACGTCGCAGTCCTATTTCAAAAAGGATAACACGGAGCTCTTTAATACCGAGGAGGACATCACGCAGTGGCTGACGGCCTACTCGCAGATTAAGGATGTCACCTACGTCCGCGGATTCCTGGGACGTATGCTGTTCCGCGGAGAGGACGGCATCAAGAAGGTGAAGGTTCTTTCCGGCGGTGAGAAGGTGCGCTGCCAGCTCTCCTCCATGATGATCAGCGGGGCCAACTGCCTGATCTTCGATGAGCCGACCAACCACCTGGATATGGAATCCATCTCCGCACTCAATGATGGTATGATCAAGTTCTCCGGCGTGGAGCTGATTGCCTGCCGCGATCACCAGGTTGTGCAGACGACGGCAAACCGTATTATCGAGCTTCTGCCCGGCGGCGGAATGATTGATAAGGAAACGGATTACGATACGTATCTGGAGCAGGATGCGGATGCGAGAAAGCGCACCGTATATGTTGCGGATGTCAGCGCAGAAACGGAACAGGACGAAGAGGAATAATTAAAACGGAAGCGAAGAACAATAAGGAGCTATTGGTTCTTCAGGCATCTATTCAAGAGAATCGGCACACAGCCTGCGAGCAGTGTGCCGATTCTTTATTTCGGTGGTGCCTGCGCGAGCAGATAGGGCGTTTTAGACTTGTCCTGTTTCAACGTGAACCTTCTGCTTGAGGGCTGATTTACGAATAAAATGTGATCAATGATACAGCGGAATCTGTTTGCCTTGGTGCAAGATGTATAAAAATATCGACATAACTGCTAAGATTCTGTTAATATAGACAACAGCTGCGATGGGTTCGGTGAGAATTCATCATAAAGGAGGGGAATTCAATGTTAACAGGAAAGCAAAAGGCGGCCTTTGGCATCGGCGCTGTAGGTAAGGACATGGTGTATGCGCTGTCTGCATCGTATGTCATGTATTTTTATCAGGATGTACTGGGGCTGTCCGCCACCTTCGTGGGACTGATCCTGATGATTGCCAGAATCTTTGATGCCTTCAACGATCCGTTTATGGGCATTCTGGTGGCCAAGACCAGGAGCCGTTTCGGCCGGTTCCGCCCGTGGATCCTTTCAGGAACGATTTTGAATGCACTGGTCCTGTATGCACTCTTTGCCGCGCCGTCCATGGAGCAGACGGGGCTGATGGTTTATTTCAGCATCATCTATATTGCCTGGGGCGTCACCTATACCATGATGGACATTCCCTACTGGTCAATGATCCCGGCCATTACCAGGACACCGGCGGATCGTGAAAATCTATCGGTGGTGGGGCGCACCTGCGCCGGTGTCGGATCGGCACTGGTGGCGATGTTCACCATGCTCCTGGTGGGTATTCTGGGCGGAGAGAGCGAGCGCGCCGGTTTTCGCTGGGTGGCACTGATTATTGCGGTTATTTTCGTTGTGACAGAGGTGATTTGCTGCGCCAGTGTTCATGAAGAGGCGGAGAGCCAAATGCAGACAGCGACGGTAGGAGAAATGTTCCGTGCGCTGTTCGCCAACGATCAGGCACTGGTTGTGGTGGGGAGCATTGTCCTGATTAACTCTGCGCTGTATCTGACCTCGAACTTTATAATCTATTTCTTCAAGTATGATTTCGGAGGCACCGGCTGGAAGGCCAGCTATACGCTGTTTACCACCATTGGCGGGGCGGCACAGATTCTGGGGATGATGGTCGTATATCCTCTCCTTCGCAAGAAGCTCAGCAACACGCGGATTTTCTCTCTTAGCCTTACACTGGCGCTGGTGGGGTATGCTGTTCTTCTGGTGCTGTGCCTTGCAGGATTTTCCGGCAATCTTGTCCTGCTGTGTGTGCCGGGCATTGTTGTCTTTGCCTGCAACGGAATGCTGAGCGTCCTTACCACACTGTTCCTGTCCAACAGTGTGGACTACGGTCAGCTCAAAACCGGGCGGCGCGAGGAGAGTGTGATTTTCTCCATGCAGACCTTTGTCGTAAAGGCAGCATCGGGGGTCGCCGTCTTTTTCACCGGCATCGGACTGGATCTGATCGGTCTTGTGGGCAATGCCGATGAAACGGCACCGGCAGCCGAGCAAAGCGCGGCCACCTTGATGGGACTTCGGCTGATGATGACGGTACTGCCGATGATCGTGCTGGCGATTGCCTTTGCACTGTTTGTCCGGAAATTTACGCTGACGGACGAGCGGGCCGAGGAGATCAGCCGAAAGCTGCAGGAGACGCAGTGATGGTTCACTTGCCTTCAGAGTGACAGGGGGGGTGACACAATGTCCGGATCGGCGACCTCCGCACCCACTGGTTCGCTACGGGCTGACCAGTTCTAACGCTGTCTTGTGAACTGCACTTCCAAGGAGTATAGTGGGAGGAAAAACACAAAGACCATGACAGGAAAGGAATCGGGACATGAACTTTTTGGAAGAGCGAATTCGGAAGGATGGCATCGTAAAGGAAGGCAATGTTCTTAAAGTGGATAGCTTTCTGAATCATCAGATGGACATCCGGCTGTTCGAGCAGATGGGTGAGGAGTGGAAAAAGCGCTTTGCGGGCAAGGATATCAATAAGGTGCTGACCATTGAGGCTTCCGGCATCGGCATTGCCTGCATCGTGGCGGAGCAGTTTGATGTGCCTGTGGTTTTTGCTAAAAAGCACCAGAGCGTCAATATTGACGGAGATATGTATGTCGCTGAGGTGGAGTCCTTCACACACAAGTGCCAGAATAAGGTGATTGTGTCCAAGAAGTTCCTGGGACCGGAGGACCGCGTGCTGATTATTGATGATTTCCTGGCCAATGGCTGCGCTCTGCAGGGACTGGTTTCCATTGTGCAGCAGGCCGGTGCCAGAGTCGAGGGCATCGGCATCGCCATCGAAAAGGGCTTTCAGTCCGGCGGCCGCGTGATCCGAAACCTTGGCTATCAGCTGGAGTCACTGGCTATCGTGGATTCCATGAATGCGGAAACCGGTGAGGTGATTTTCCGTGAGCAGTAAGAGTTGAAAGACGACAAGGAAAAGAATACATGGAACCATTAAAGAATCTGATATTTGATCTGGGCGGCGTTCTTATCGAGTACCGTTGGAGGGATTTCCTGCGGGATCTGGGGGCTCCGGAGCAGAGACTGGATTTAATCGGCAGTGAAATGTTCGAGGATCCCAGACACCTTTGGCATGAATTTGACCTGGGAAACTATACGGAAGAGGAGCTCATTGCGGAATTTGCGAAGGAGTTTCCGGAGGATATTTCTTATATTGCAAGCTTCGTCCGGCACGGGGAGTACATGCACGTGCCGCGCGTGGATGTGTGGGAGAGGGTGCACTTATTGAAGGAAAAGGGATATCGGCTTTATCTGCTGTCCAACTATCCGGAGTCTCTTTTTCGCAAGCACACGCAGTATGCGGATTTTATGAAGGATCTGGATGGACGCGTTGTCTCCTATGAGGTTTGTCTTGGAAAGCCGGAAATGGGTATTTATCAGGCGTTGTTGGATAAGTATGCCTTAAATCCCAAGGAGAGCATTTTCTTTGATGATCGGGCGGACAATGTAAGAGGTGCGGAAGCCTGCGGCATACCTTCGCGCCTGGTCTATTCGAAGGAATCACTTCTGGAGGATCTGGATGCGCTTCTTGCAGGTGAAGAGGAGAGAGTGCGCAGCAGCGACGGCCTTGAGAAGGAATCGCAGCAGGAAGACAGTGAGCGAGATCTTCCGGGCGGCCATCCAAAAAGATAGCGTAATTGTTTAGCACCCATCTCGATTTTCCTTCAGAAAACCCCGATGTGACTGAACAGATACTAAGTATGGTGGATAAAGCCCCTTTGCCCCAAAGATGGGGGTTAGTGACCTCGCAGGTATTCGCCGACCATGCGGAATTCATCGGGATAGATGCAGTGAGGGATGGAATTTTCCTGCACAGCTCTTGCACAGGCATCATAGTCCATCCAGCAGACGCTCTCCAGCTCACTTTCCTGGAGCGTCAGATCCTCGATTTGAATTTCCTTTCGTACGAGATAGACATTGCTGAATTCGCGGTCGTGAAAGGGAATACCGTAGAAGACGTCATCGAAATTTCCCTGATGCCGGCCGATGTATTCCAGATCATCCGCGGAAACGGAAAGCCCAAGCTCCTCGCCGATTTCACGGATGGCAGAGGAAAGCGGATCATCTCCGGCAGCCATGTGTCCGGCGGAGGAGATGTCGTAGCAGCCGGGATTGGAGTCTTTGATTTGGCTCCTTTTTTGCAGAAGAACCTGGTATCTGCCGGTGTCAGGACCTTTTCTTACAACCCACATATGCACGGTCTCGTGCGGATCTCCCTCCCGGTGGCAGACGCCGCGCTCCTGCACCGCGCCTGTGCGGTTCCCGTCTGCATCGAGAACATCAAAGAGCTCCATAGGAGTGCCATTTAAGGCGGCCTCTCGCAGAATGCCGTCCTCCGAGTATACAAGCTTCAGCGAAAAGAAAGGCTCGCCGGCCTCCAGCAGACGAAAGAAGATCTTATCCCCCGCCCAGAGATTTAAAGCCTTCGCAGGATTCGTTTCAAAAATACGGTCCTTGGGCATCCATTCCAGATCCCCTTCATCACATTCGGTGATCGCTTTTCCGGCAAAACCACTGGCGGTGAACAAATCCATATATTCTGTGATATCCCCATAGACGAAGGTTACAATGCCGCGGAACGAAAGCCCCTGCAGCTCATAGCCGGTCTCCTCCCGTGCCTCGCGGCGAATCCCGTCCTCCGGGCTCTCGCCGTCCTCTAAGTGACCGCCGATCCCGATCCATTTGTCTTTATTCACATCCTTTTCCTTCTTGGTGCGGTGCAGCATCAGGTAGGAATCTCCGTGTTCCAGATAACAAAGCGTTGTATGAACCAGCATAGAAGCCTCCTTGGGACGACAGCCGTATTCGGCAGAAGCATGACAAAAACCGTTGATACCAACATCCTATAATTTACAGCAGGAATTATAAGATGGAAAGCCATTGACCGGACACTTGGAAGGTTTCTGAATATGAGGAGAAACGGCCGTCGGACATTTCGAATATCAAATTGAAATGGAGACAAAGCGCCTCTGGCCAGCCGCATCGAGGATTTTCGATAGCAAATTCGAGAGGGGTGCTGATCAGTTACTCTATTTGCTAAATCACTGCTATAATGATTGAATTCAAAAAACAATATTAGCAGGAGGCGTTTATGCAGAATCTGACATTATACGACGGACATCCGGACAACACCGACGGGCGTGAGCCCAAGGAGCTTCGCGTGTATGAGCTCCTTGATTCGCTGGACATTTCCTACCAGCGAACGGATCATGGGCCGGCTGACACAATGGAAGCCTGTCACGACATTGATGCGATTCTGGACTGCCTTGTCTGCAAGAATCTGTTCCTCTGCAACCGCCAGCAGACGAAATTCTACCTGCTCATGATGCCGGGCGATAAGCCGTTCAAAACAAAGGAGCTCTCCAGCCAGATTCAATCGGCAAGACTTTCCTTCGCATCACCGGAAAAGATGGAAGAGTACCTGGATATCCATCCCGGAGCGGTCAGTGTCATGGGACTTATGAATGACCATGACAATCAGGTGCAGCTTCTGATGGATGAGGATGTTGTTAAAGAGGAATATCTGGGATGCCATCCATGTGTGAACACATCCAGCCTGAAGATGAAGGTGCAGGATGTGCTGACTAAATTTCTTCCTGCGGTGCACCATGAACCGGTGTTTGTGAAGCTCACGGGAGAAGGGTAAAAACAAGGTATTCGTGCGCTCGCCGGAAAAAGTCGCCGGTGGGCGCGTGAACAGACGTGCACAGAGAAAACTCTCTGTACTTTCTTTCGGAAACAGGGTTGCTTTTCATTTATTATTTGTTATAATTTCGTTGTTGTTTCGAAGCTTTGCATTAGACTGAGGTTATGTTGTTCATTATGCAAAGAGCTTTGAATATTGTGCGGTATTAGTTTAGTGGTAAAACGCGACCTTCCCAAGGTTGAGTTGTGGGTTCGATTCCCATATACCGCTTGCAGAGCAGGAT
>CAVBQH010000056.1:0-13759 GCA_963597485.1 Acutalibacteraceae bacterium | reverse complement strand
ATCCGATGCTGTATCCGCAGAAGTGTCTGAACTCTCCGGACCGGACTCATCAGAGACGGAAGTAGGTGAGGCGCCTGAATCGGAAGCTGCCGAGGAGGATGGATTTCGCAGCAGCAGATAGATTCCGCCGGCCATGGTCAGGGCCAGGAGCAGGATCAGTACGATAATTAACCTTTGCAGCTGTTCCAAACGGGACATATTGACTCCTTACGTACGAGATCGCTTATAAATAGTTACCATTTTTCTTTCGAGGAATCTGCCTCATCGGCAGCAGAAGGAGACGGAGGGGCGGATTCCGATCTGTCATTCACATCCTGCGGCTGCTCACCACTGACTGCCTCGGAAACGGTTATACGCACATGTCCGTCCCGGATGGCGGAGGCAATATCGAAGCGGACATTCATTTCCTTTTCCTGCTTTTGATTAGCATAGACCTCTGCATTCTGAATGCGGCGATAAGCTTGTGCCTCGGCTGCAGCCTGTGCGAGTCTTGCGGTTCGATCCGCCTGTCCGCGGACGATGTAGTCCTCACAGAACTCATAGAGAAGATGCAGTGCGTAGGTCGCTAACAGTACGAAAAGGTACAGAGCATGGAAATGGTATCGGTTCTGGTTCTCCACCAAGAGGTGCATGGCAACCGTTCCGAGGAAAACAGTCATGGGAACATAAATCCAGCTGCCGGAGTGCCGGATCAGCATTGCGGCCGCAAGAGCAGAAAAAGCAACAACAACCAAGTAATAGTAATTGTTGAAATCCCGCATCTGATATAGAAAGCTGCTGCGTACATCGCTCAGAGTTCCCTGCTGATCCATGAACAGAAGATTCCAGGTGGAACCATAATCATCGTTAGCCCAGAGTACGGAATACTTGTGAAAAAATAAATTCAGAAGACTTGCGACCGGGGCTTTGAGACGCTGCATTGCAAGATCGCGGCAGGCAGCCTGGGCCAGCTGCGCACTGCCGGTTTCATCCAATGCCTGGTACAGATAGTTGGCATCATCCTGATTCCAGCCTCCGTAGGAGTCCTGATTGAGACCGACCAGAAGATTGTATCCAAAGGACGTGCTTCCGCCGGTGATATCCCGATCAATTGCGTATGAGATACATTTACTCGTTATACTGCTGGTGATGATAAAGCCAGTCAGAATGAGAGCTGCGCGAATCCAGCCGAAACTCATGGCGCGGACCGAAACGGGAAGGTCATTTCGGGGAAGAATGGGTAATTGGGCCTTGCATGGGAACAGATACAGCACGATGGAGATCAAAAGAAGCATCGCCATCGGCCGGACGGCAGATGTAAGACCGATCAGGATCCCCAGAAGGGGGTGCCCCAGGAGAAGTCCAATCTGCGGTTTGCCGCTGCTAAGATCGACGCGTGTAAGACGTAGAAAGAACCACAGGCAGATAAAGAGCAGCAGGGAAAATACATATTCCGCTGCCAGAAAATTGTTGTACAGGATCTGTGAGGGCCAGAAGGCAGTGACAATGAGAGCTACCATTCCGGATGCCCGGCCTGCCAGCAGTACACCACAGCGCCAGACAAAAAAGCAGGTCAGAACCGCACAGATAATGTTGAACATCTGTCCGACCCATACGGAATCATCGAAGACAGTCAGTACAACAGAAAGGACATAGCTGTACCCGTATACGTGCGGGAACATGGATATGTACTGGCAGTAGCCTTCGCCATCTTCCAGAAGTGTTCCGCGGCTGATGAGCTGTGCTATTTCATAATAGGTTTTATAGTCAGAATTGGGCTCCATCGGGAAATTCCGGACGTAGATGACTCGAACAGCAAAGGTTGCCACCAGAATTATGGCAGCAGTGCTCCATTCCAGGACGGTCATAGTAAGAGGATGCCTGGCAGCACGTGCCGCAAGCTGCAACCTGGCACAGAGGCTTGCAATGATCATTACAGCGAGCAAAACGCCACTGATTGCCAGAATAAGCAGCGCAGGGTACAGATACGGATATTCACTGCCGGCTCCCAATGTAGAGAGACCGCTCAGCAGCGTATATGCGCTGCCGCACAGATATAGAAAAATGCAAAGTCCTGCAAACCATGTTTTGCGTGCCTGCATTGTCAGCTCCTTTCAGCCTGATCAGAGGATCCCCGGTGGCGTTTGGCAAATCGCGCAGCAATGCCGGGAATCAGACGGAAGATAATCCATACAATGATGATCAGAAGAACTATATCGTAAATTTCACGGAATAAATACAGCTGTTTAATGGGATCCGAAAATCCGTTTCCAACCATAGGGAGCGGATACTGGAGTGCCCCCAGCGCAATAAGCACCATGAGGAGCAGCGCATAGAGGCTGCGCAGCTTCTGCGTGGGTGCGTCGGAGATGTCAGTTCTATGCACGGCCTCTGCCAAAGCTCCCCGGCTGACGGAACGTGAGCGGTTTGTGCACAGCAAAATTTTGAAGCATGCAATATATATAAGACCAAACACCAGAAGATATTGCCAGAAGGTATGAGGGACTAAAAATGTCCGAATCATGGGCCAGAGATTGCATTTGCTCACGGTGTGGTGCGGCGTGTTGTTCGTCTCGCCGATATAGAGAATATAATCCGGCATATCCGCGGCCGAGAAGGCAGCAGTATCATTCAGAAGCTTCCAGAATGCTCTGGGGTGATGAAGGTACCATATAAGGTAATCTGTGGTACTGACCTTGCTGTAGATCAGCTCCTCGGCCATTGCTGTGCGGGGAGCGCAGTAGTATTCGTCTTTGTCCAGATAGGGATTCTTCCCCATATCGGCGACAAGACCCGGATCAAGATGCAGTTCCTCCAGCGCTTCTGCCGGATCATCGGCATACAGCAGAATACCGTTTAAAAGGGCAGAGTAGAGCGTGTCCTGGGAGGAGATGGAATCATTGTTGCGGTAAACGCCAAGCGCGCAGCTCCCCATGAAAAAGAACAGAAGAACCGCCGGGATAAGGGCGGCAAGACGTCGTTTCCAGGTTGGCGAGGCTGCGAGTGCCAGAATCAGCCACCAAAGGCCAAGGACTGGTGCCAGAAGGACATACTGCGCCTTGGCACAGGACAGGTAAATGCCGGAAAGAGCCAGCCAGACAAGGGCGGTGCATCGTTTGTTGCTTGCAACCTGTTCAATGGCATGTGTGCTGGAAGCCAGCAGCATCATAAGTCCGACAAAGGCGACGCCCTCGCCGAACAGGGAATTCAGCCACCCCAGGTTGTAGCTGCCGCAGAACATAATGATGTATAACACAGCAGTCAAAACGGCAGGAAAGCGCCCAAGGTGCCTGTGCACCGAATAGAGAATCCGGTAGAGGCACAGCATGAGGACCAGCAGATGAATAGCGGCGAGGACGGCCGTTGAGAACGGAACACCGGCCATCTCGTATAATATCCGCATGCCGGCCGAGATCCAGCTCTGGGTCAGCTCCACCCTGTCCGGGCGAATTCTGGTCCAGTCATAGTTTTCCAGGTAATCATAACGTTCAATCACCTTCTCATACTGCACAGCAGGATCGAAATAATCTTCCGGTGTATAAACCAGTCCCATGGCATCCATCATTCGTCCGAAGTCACCGTTGTTATAGGCGCCAATGCGCGGAATAAAAAGCACATAGGTCATAACCAGAAGTGTTACAACAGAGGCTGCCAGCGCGAAACGGTGTGAATCGTGAAGAATGCTTTGAAGTGCGCGCCGGAGAGAATTCACTCGTTCATCTGCTGGCAGAATGGGCAGGGTATAGGGCTCTGCAGAAAACAGAGCCTCCGGCTCCCTGCGGCTGGAAAGCGGAGAGAAGACGATAAAACGGTATGCCTTGTGCAGCCCGGTGAACAGAAGAGCCAAAAGAGCACACAGCTGCAGATCCAGGAATACCTGATAATAGAACAGATTCGCAGAAAGCTCAGCTGTTCCGCAGGCAATCAATGCCGCAGCTAGCACCAGCCACCCGCCAAGGGCGGCACCAATCAATGCAGCGCCTAGGTGGTGGCGACGTCGAATAACTAATAGGACGCCCAGAGCAAGGCTGCAAAGAGAAATCAGGAAAAAGTCCGACGGCTGATTCAGAACGAATCTGCGCATAAGATCCCAGTAATCCGCGCGGCAGGCGGCTTCTGCAGAGATTGTGCCGGAAGAGATGGTTAGATACCTTGAGGTATCGACGTGTCCGGCCTGTGACAAAGACGAGGACATCAGACGCACAAGATAGGATGGGTGTCCCAGATAGTAGCGTATAATTTTACCGTAACTAATGTGACGGTAAATGGCATCTGCATTCTCTGCGTTGGGGGAAATATAGTAATCCGTTTCGCTTAGGTAGGCGGATTTGCCGATGTCCTGCAGGAAACTGGAATCCATTTGAAAATCAGCAAGTGTCTGTGCGGGATCCGAGGAGGAAACCAACACGCCGTCAAAGAAGCTGTGGTACAGATTGGCGCGATTAAGGATTTCACTGTTGTACCGGACATATTGGGCAGAGCAAAGGAGCAGAAGTGCAACGGCCGGAAGCCAGATGCAAATGGGGCGATAGTAGGATTGTTCTTTGTGATTTTCTGCATCACGTTGCAATGCCAGTCCGCGCAGAACGGCAGCGATAAAGGCGGTTAGAGCGGTTAGGAATGTGGCAGCACAGTTCAGGGAATAAAAGGACAACAGATAATTTCCGCAGAGAATGCAAATGCACCAGATACATCCTGCGAGTACTCCATATCCGCCATAGCGGGAGCAGAGAGCTTTTACAAGAACAAAAAGCGAGGCTGTCAGACATAGATCAAGAGCGATCGCCGACATACCGGCCCGTGGCTCCTGCAGGAGAAGGACAAGACTCGCAAGCAGGAACAGAAATGCAGCCGCTGCGGCTGCAATATTCTGTTGTGACTGAAAAAAACTGCATTTGTTCTGCATGTATTACCGTTCCTTCTTTCTGACAATACGGATGCGCACGAGAACCAGCAGAACACCCAGAAGGAGAAGTAGCATCGCGGAGACGGCAACGACTGTGAACAAAACTGCAGTTTTGTTGTTCTCGACAAAGCTCTTCAGAGTTGGTGTTTGTGATGCTGCGGCAGTAAGGAACTGATAGGTGCTGATCTTACCATCAGTATCCAGGATAACAGCATCACCGGTTAAAGTGGATTGATTGTCATCTTGGCTAAGGTAGGTGCGGATTTGCTTCATAGCAGCATCACTGGTGGTGCAGACGGCAAGGATTGTGCGGTTCTCTCCATATGGAGATGAAAGAAGCTGCACGACACCAATCCGGGAAGCATAGTTATCCGAGAGAATCTGTGAGCTGTTGCTGGCAAATTTGGATCCGTCTTCTGTATACCGGAAGGAAAGGGAATCATTCAGGCTGCGCAGCAGTGAATTGTCCTGATAGGTTCCCAGCACGATTAGATTGCGGTCTGCACTTTCTGTGTCAAACTGGCTGCTGCGTTCGACTGCGATACTGCCGTAGGAGCTGATGTCCGCACCGTATATGGCAATCATCTGCCCCAGGGCATCCAGCTCCGCAGCGGTAATGTCATCAGGAATGACAACCGTCAGATCACTGAAACGGCTGCTGAGCTCAAACGGAGCCGGAATATTGTCAAAGGAGAGGGTACCGGTCTTACCGACCGGCAGATAAAAGGTAGATGTCTCTGCCACGTAGGCCCAAGGCATTTCATCCATTCTTGGCGTACAAAAAAGGTCTGGAAGTTCCAAATCAAAAGCGATTTTAAGACTCCCGGCTATTTTCCCGACAACATCATCAGGAAGCGCAAAGCTGAGTGTATCATTGCCAGCATTCTCCTTTGAGAGCCTTTTACTGGCAACAGGGGTATCGCCCCAGTAAACGGTGATGAGGGAACGATCAAAATCCAGGTTCTCACTGTAACGAAAATTGAGGTCAATTTTGCCGGATCCGGACAAAACGTATCCTCCGGAGAAGGGAAGATAGATGTTTTGTTCCTGATGGAAGGGGCCGACATAGCTGAGACCTCCGCCGGCCAGACTGGTTAGTGTATAGGCGGAATTGCTGTCGTTGTTGGAAAGTGCCTCTTTCATGACCTTTGAGGCATCTTTGCTGACATAGGTGACGGAGCCGGTTTCCTGGGATACTCGGGTTTCATCAACCAGCAGCATAGCTGCCTCCATCAGGCAGTCATCGTCTGATGAGGTGATCAAAAGTGTGTGGTCATCACCGGAACCGGTACACAGAATCAAGGCGCGGTCAGTAAGCGCGCCGGCATCCTCCGGAAGCAAAGACTGGTATTGCTCTGGCAGATTCTGCAGAAGACTGACAACAACCTTTTCCGTACGATCGGCTGCACCACTGATGGTGGTGAGCAGCAGCTGGTCCTCGCCGTCTGTTTCATCACCAAGATCTGCACGCAGAAGGAGTGCCGCGGCCAGCTCCCCCTCTCCTACAGAATCCGATGTTGCGATCGCTGTCTGACTGCCCGATGCATCGGATGTAGAAATGTAAGGGTAGGGATACCAGGAAATCAGATTTTGAGAGTCAGTGACATCATAACCGACAGCAACAAAAGAGGAGTCTTCCAGACGAACCCAATTGGCACCGGAGAGGTCGTCAATGCAGCCGTCGCTGTCGTAGATTCGCACGTAGCCGGTTACTCCAAAGCTGTTATACCCCTCATTCAGCATATTGACTGGAATAGGCACATAGGCAATCTGTTCCTTGCCGTTTTCGTAATCCACCTTGCAGGAATAGATCGGCTCATTGTTCAGTGAAAAGGTCAGGGATGCGGGACCGTCACCGATGAGCTGACTCAGTGTAAACTGAATGCAGGCATAAGCGTATTGCGTGTTCCAGTAATCAGGGATGCGGAAGTAAAACTGATTGGTTTCAAATATACCGCTGAAAACGACAGAGCTTGTGTAGTCAAATTCTGTGATATAAGGCGCTTCGTCATATTCCGGCTGCTGCGTAATGGGGGCAGCGGCATCCTCCGGATTGGTGCTCATAACTGCAGCAGTGAGATCCTGACTTGTCGCGCGCGAATCGGAACTTGATTCGGATCCGGTGTTTTCGGATGTAACCGTCTTACTGACTTCGTCAGCTAGGACCGGCAGTGCAATTGTATTCATCGATAGCAGCAGGCAAAGGGAAGCAGCTGCCAGTTTATGAAAGCGAAGCATAATCGATAAACTCCTTTCGGTATACGCTGGAACGGGGCGTCATTTCCTGTGACTTACGGAATGAATCAGCTTCTCCAGAGCTTCATCATTTGTTTCGTCAGAAGCCTTCTCCTCGTAACGCACAGTTTTGTCCCACACAACCTGTTGACCATTGACAGCATCCATGAGGCTCATCCACATGGCCTTCAAAACAACGAAAACCCACAGCTTGGAGTAGGTGAACAGCATCAGCAGTATCAGGCCAGCAGACTCCAGCGAAAATTCGTTTTTCTCCGTGGCAAGCGTCAGCATGACATTGACGACGAATACCATGATTGCCATCACCCATAAGAGCGTTGAAAAACCGCCGAGGGTAATATGTGTAAATCCCAGAATCCCAGTGAAAAAGATAATATCCGAGATTACCAGTGCAGAGAGCATCAACAGGTAAACAATGAGGTAGTATATGACATCAAGCCTCATTTTGCCGGCGTGGGGATCAAAGGCATATTTAAAATTTTTAACCAGAACATACAGATTGCCCTTGGCCCACCGGGTTCTTTGTCGAAACCAGACGGAAAGGAGGTGCGGTTCCTGCTCCCAAGTGACCGCAAGTGGCATGTGCTGAATATAGTATCCCATCCGGTAGAGTCGGAAGCTGATTTCCGTATCCTCAGAGAGTGCCTTTGGATCCCAGCCTCCGATTTCCTCGATGATATCGCGCCGAATGACGTAATTTGTTCCCGGAATGGTACACAGCTTAAAGAAAAAATAACGACCGGCCTGATTCATGCACTGGTAGGCCAACGTCTCGATGTTTACAAATCGGGTTAGAATCGTTGCGTTGCGGTTGCGTGTCCGGAATTTGCCGATCACGGCACCGCGCCTTGGATCTGCCATCAGATTCTCCACAAGAATGCGAAGAGCAGAAGACTCCGGGGTGTTGTCCGCATCGTAGATGGCGATTACGCTTCCGCAGGAGAGTGTAAAGCCGATGTTCAGCGCGTTGGATTTGCCACTGCCACCAACTACATTATCAGTAGAAACCACCATGAAGCGGCGGGATGGAAATTCGCGCTGGATTTCCTGAAGCTTCTCCTCGGTGTCATCGCTGGAATTGTCATTGATGACGATAATCTCATATCGATCCGGAGGATAATCAAAATTCAGAAGTGCCCGAACCGTACGGGAGATGACGATGCTCTCATTGTGGGCGGGTACCAGAATACTCACCATAGGATAGTCATCCAACGGAATGTGCCCGTCGGTCTTCGCTACACGCATGTAGTGAATGAACCCGCCGATGGAGAGAATTACATTGATGATCATCAGCATCCAGATCGCACAGATCGCGTATAGGGATAATCCGTCAATGAATGTCATCTGCGTTTCCTCCCCTCCAGAATACTGGGGACTTCCCCAACTTCTGTGTATTGACTTGCACAGTCAATATCGCGACTGTTCTCATTGCCATCCTGTAAAGGTGTATTTTGAGGCAGAAAATGCTCTCTCTGTACGTGCCGTGCATACACAATCATCAGCAGGAATACCATCGTGATAATGGAGACCAGAATGATGAGAAAATGGCTCTCATTCTGGATGCTGACGGTAAACCGCTGCAGGGTATTGCGTTTGTAGTCATAATTCTCGGCTGCAGTCTGCGGTGTATAGGTTAGGCTGCAGGGAACATTATTCAACGTCAGAGTATTTGCACTCCAGTTTAAGTGGAAGCCATTTGCCCAGACCGACTGGTTGCTGTCCCACAAACTGTAATAGGAGCTTGCATCCGTCTGCATGGAAGATACGAGTTCCTGCAGATCTGCGATATCTTCATTGACCGAGAGCCTGCGCGAGGAAAAGATCATCGGTATGCAGTTCTCTTCGTTCCCGTTCAGTGTCAGCGTTGGCAAAACTAACGCATTGTAGTTGTAAAAGAGCAAATTCTGCTGTGTATCGGCAGAAAAGTCCGTTTGTGCAGAATCTTCGTAAACAAAGATGGTACGGGAGCGCTGCATCCATTGCAGCGCATCAGTGCTCCAGGTCCAGCTGTAGGGAACGTCGAAGGCGAGGGGATAGACGGCCTGCGCGGTATAGCTGCCGAGAACCTCTGTTATTGTCGCATTGTACGCATCCCAATCAGTAATAGCAGTGCGTGTTATGGGTACGTGCAAAATGACAGCTCCGCCGTTTGCCTGCGCATAACGCAGAACCTCACAGAACTGCTGCATGGCGGGATAGTCTGTGTTCACATAGACCGGCATAACACAGATCACGAAGGGAAGACCGGATTGTATGAGTATGTCAACGCGGTCCAAAAGATCCTGAGCCGGCATGTAGGCATACACATTGTCAAGAACTATATACTGTCCCTTTTGCGGCGGAAGCCCGGAGTAATCCCACAGCCACGTGGATATTTCGAAGGCTATGGCTGCCCGAGGGAGTGTCTGCGTATAGTCTGTCAGCGGGATATATCGAATGCTGCCAAATCCTGTACAGAAAGGCATGGCCTGGCCACTCACGTCCAGACTTCCGGCTTCGTACTCTGTGCCTCCCTTTGCTGTGTATATGAGCTCAGGCAACAGAGTGACAGCCTGATAGCTCTTCTGATCGGTAAAGTCATAGCTTAAAACTGCACTTGTGGAAGGACAGCGCTTCTGCACGGCAGCTGCCGCATCGGAAAAACCGGAAGCCTTCAGGCAATCGGGGAGAATCGCTCCTCCTAAAATCATCAGTTTGGCGCCGCTTGCGGAAAGGTGCTGTGCAAGCGCTGTATCGGCGTCCAGATCGTAAACAAGAATCAGGCTATAATGATCATACAGGCCATCTGCCTGTGCGGGAGTTCCAAGCTCCATGCTCATGTTAAGGGCGGTTGCAGTATCTGCCAGAATGCGCAGAGAATCCATCTGATCGTCTGTGAGGGTGTCCGGATGCAGAAGGAGGATATTCGACTCTCCGGGAAGAGAGCACTGCTCTGCGGCGGTCGCCGGAAGAGGCTGCAATAGCAGTAAAGAACAGACAGCAATCAACGCAGCCGCTGAGGAAAAAAGCCACAGAAGATGGTTGCCTAAAAGAAGCCTATACATCATATTGGAGCTCACTGTCCACCTTATGCTTGAACTCGATGGCATTCGCAATGCCCTCCTCATACTCTGCGCAGGCTATGCGCAGATCCACACGAATGGAATTATCAACGATTCCGGAGAAGGAGTCCTTTTGGGAGCAGGCTGTCTCGATGCGTTTACGAATGAGTGCGGAATCGGCCTTTCCACAGGTAAGGATGATGGCAAATTCACCGGTTTCGACGTCAACAATGTAGCAGCGATCTTCGATTCGAACTGATTCGGACAGAACCTCACCGAGATGCTGCACCAACTTACTGAACTGGTTTGAACGCAGCAGGCTGTGCAGCTCATCTGCATAGCGAAGGCGCACAACCATCAAGCTGATCGGATTCAGATTGCGGTAGCTGAAAGCCATCTGGCGCTGCAGATCAATGTAGAGAGCACGCTGGTTATACAATCCGGTCAGAGAATCCAGAAGCACAACGGACTCCATCTGCTTCTTCAGAAGTTCACTGGCCTGTTCAATCTTGAGCATTTCATGGGCGAACAGTAGCATGCCGGTTACTGACAAAAGAGGCAGAGGAATCCATGCATAGTCCATTGGCACAATGGCAACACCCTGTGTCAGAGAAAGAAACAGTGTGTAAATGGTGAAGGTTAGGAGCTGAAGCCCGGTCAGACCGATAGCCAGGGCCCGGAACCGATAGGCTGCCAGCAAGGATGCAGCCGCCATCACTGCGAAGAGAATTACATATTCTGCGCGACGGGATTCCGGACCGAAGGCAATGGTAAGAGCTGCTCCCATGATGGAGAGCAGATAGAGGAACAGGCCAAGGTCTTGAATCAGACGGCTGCGCCGCTGAGTCGCCATGTTATTTTGGAGTTCCTGAACAGGAACGGCATTCATATCAGACATTCTTTCCTCTTTACGACACAGACTGTTGCGCCGTTCTTTTTTTATACATGGTTATCCATCCAGTGAAGCAGCTCAGAAACAGTAAACAGTACCAGGCAGTCCAAGCAGAAGCCTGCGATGAAATTGTACTGTATCAGCTGTGCATCACCGCTGCAGCAAATAACCACAAAGAGATCCAGGATCATTACTGCAGCCGTCAGCATTGTAGTACAAAAAAAGACATAGTAGAAGTGGTCTGGATTTTTTTTTGCCACGCCTTTTTTTCTCGCAAGAAGAATGCACACGATAACAAGCAGCAAGGGAAAGGCGATGGTTTTTGGAAATGATCGCAGCTTGAAAATGCTCCAGGCGGAAAAGACAATTGATTTGCTCATGGGAGCTTTGCCGGTGCTACGTTCAAAACTTCCACAGGATTCCCGCCGCAGGTTCACGGCAGACCGTGCACCCAGGTCGAGCATGGAAAGCATGGATCCGGGGTGCTGTAAATAGTGAAGGGCAATGCGCTGCGCCGAGCAGTGATCCAGAAAGCCGTTCTGCAGATAGTATTCTGATTCATCTGCCAGAGGATATTCATCATATAAAGATACATCGGTCAAAAGTGCATAGGAGCCATTGATGCCGAATTCCTGCAGAGTTTTTTCAGGATCATTGGACTGCAGCAAAACGCCGCGCGTCATGGCATGAATGTGGCTGGTGTCATCAAAGTCGGATTCGGTAAAAGCAGATCCGCAAAAGCCGGCAGTCAGAGAAATAACAGTTACACAGACAATCCCGATTCGCCCTAAGAACCTGGCGGTGATGCGGAGCTGAGCCATACAGAACGCGGCAGTGATAAAGCCGACAATAGCCGCATGCTGCCTTGTACTGCACAGCATCAGAACGCCGAGTATGATTGAAAGCCAATGCAGGGAGGCATATCGATTTTTCCGTTGCAGCATCATGCATCCGCCGAAGAGATAGGATAACCCGATGATATAAACAGCTTCCGGATAGAGTGAGTTGAAATAGGTGATGTAGGATCCATCTGCAAAAATCAGCACGCAAAGGGCAGAGAGAATGCATTTCTCGGTGAAGGTCCTAACACGTGATACAATGGAATAAAAGAGCAAGGACCAAGCGGGAAGTGCGAGAATCACATAGATAAGCGACAGGAAGCGAATGTCAAAAAGTTGATCGTGCGTGAACAGATGATCCAATCCTCTGGCTGCGCGAATCAGTACCAGCTGAAGAGAATGATCCTGAGCACTGGAATAGCCGGTCTGGTAGACACGGGTGAAATAATTATTAGCATTGTCCTCATTGACGGCCAGGTAGGAGAGCCCGGCATTTTGCATGGTACGTGTTACTGAACCGTCGTTTCCAACCCCGAGATAGGCGGGAAACCACAGCATAAGTGCTGATAAGCAAAAGACAATGCCAGTAGAGAGCATGACAAAGCGGGCATCGGACCATCGATTGCCAAACCGCTGATTGCTGCGCCGGCGAAGGGTTGCAATGCCTTGCAGAATGTGAAGAATTCCGTTCCATAGCCATTGTGCACGCAGGTGGTGACGAAAAGCACCCTCCGGCGCTTTGGTAGTGCCGGCTGGAGCTGTCTTATTTCCTGGTTTTACGGAGGACATAGTATTCATTTCGTTATGTTTCCCTGTGAGATTCAAAATGCCTGGTGGCATTGCTGGATTGATGAACAATATACTACATACTGCCAAAAAACGCATTGTAAAAATCCTGGACAGCGATTGCCCGTGATTTGAATGAGAGGGAGGGGAATGGCACGAATATGAAGAGAATATTTCTTACGACCTGCATCCTGGCTGCGACGGGCATACTGGCGTTGAGAGCTTGCGACTTGGCAGGTCAACGTACGGTCTATGAATATCCGGAGATTTCGATTTATAACGATGAGATTCAGATCAGAAAGGCAGTTTACTCTCCGGGGCAGATGAAGCTGTATTACCGCGGCGAGGATTGGAAGAAGGGCAGAGTTCACTGCTATGATGCCGACTTTGAGGACCTTGGCGATGATTTCACCTATTCCTTTCGATGGGGCGTTCTGACGATCAAGGCGGATTTTGCAGACCGTATCAGCGGGCTTGCTATTGATGAGACGGAGTGCGGCACGATTCAGTATCGCCTTCGATATCTGGATTCTGTGCAGTTTGCCTGGATGGCAGATATCTTCTGGTTTGATGATGGCTGGCAGAGCGTGGGTGACGCGGACAGGTACTACAGCTCGGAGGAGCGGGAGACGCAGGCAAACGAAGAGGAGGAAGACCTCCGGAAGACCATGGATATCTATGCACTCCTGAAGGGCACATGGGTTTCCGAGGATGGACGGTATAAATTTGTTTTTTACAAGGATGAGGAAACGGACTGCATGATTGCAGAGTATCTGAGCCTTGATGAATCGGGAGAGGAGTGGGAGAGCTGGCCCTTTTATGCGGGGGGCGCATACTGGTCGGAATACTATCGTGAAGACGGCGAGGAGGATGTGCAGCTTCGATTGATCACTCTGGTCAACACATCCTCCACAGCGGCGGATATGAGCTTTCCGTATGACCGGGAGCAGGATGTGTTCTGGGACGGTGACACTGCCTTTCACAGGGAATAGGCACATCTTGCTTATGTGGCGTTCTCGCCAAATAAAATTTCAAAATCAGCCTTAGAAATGCAAGCATT
>CAVBQH010000055.1:0-14346 GCA_963597485.1 Acutalibacteraceae bacterium | reverse complement strand
GTAGACGGCAGGGCTTCCGAGTCCATTGGTGGTATACGTTCCGCCATCGACAGAAACGGTGCCGCCGCCGCGGTCGCTGCGGATGGCAGCAGCAGAGTCACCCTCGGTCGTGATCGTCAGATTCGTTGCAATCGTCGTGCCGCCGCCGGTCGTCTGGATACCGCCGGAATTGCGGCCGGTCGTGTGGATGGTGGAATCGGAGATGGTCACCGTGGTTCCCTCGCCGTAGCTGAAGATACCGTTTCCGTTTGTAACGGAGGTATTGACGGTTGCATCGGATATGGTCACGTCAGCTCCGTTGAGTGCCAGAAAGGCGGCATTCTGGCCGTAGAAATCGCCGTCCTCTGTGTTGGAGGATTCACCGGCGGTTTTCTCGATGGTGACACCGCTGAGGGTGGCAGTTACACCGTCCACGCGGAGCGCATTCTCGTCGTCATTTTCCGAAAGGTAGGTCTCATCGGAAACGGATGCATTGTCGTCCAGCGTCGCAGCCGAGGTGCCGTTTGTCACCTCAGAGCTTCCGCCGAAGCCGCCGCCGGCCTGGAGATTTTTCACAGTAAGAGAGACTGCCTGATTGTTGTCATCCAGTTCCACCTCGATGACCTGATTCTCGGCAAGATCCTCGAGTGTGCCCTCCTGAGAGCCCTGCTGGAACTCGATGGTGATGGTAGTGCTGTCGGTGATGGTGAAGGTGATGGTTTCTGAGCCGGCCTCGAATGTTGAGCCGCCGGGCATCTGTCCGTTCGGAGCGCCGCCGTTTCCGTTGTCACCTTCGGGCTTGTCAGGGGCTTCGCCGGAGGGAGCGGAGGAGCCGTCTGTGGAGGAATCCGCATTGTTCTTGTCACCTTCGGGCTTGTCGGGAGCCTCACCGGAGGGAGCGGAAGAGTCGTCTGCGGAGGAGTCCGCATTGCCGTTGTCACCTTCGGGCTTGTCAGGGGCTTCACCGGAGGGAGCAGAGGAGCCGTCTGCAGGAGCGCCGCCGTTCTCGCTGTCGCCGTCGGGCTTATCGGGAGCCTCACCGGAGGGAGCGGAGGAGCCGTCCGCGGGAGCATTCTGATCGGAACCATCTCCGCCGGGCTGGGCCGTGGTAAGTGTGCCGACGGTCGCCGTCACTTCCGATCCGTCAATGGAAGTGATCTGTGCGGTCACGGTGCCGGATTCTTCATCGGTTGTTTCCGCGGAGGTGTCCTCGGAAGCCGTGCTGGCGGCGGAGGCGGAATCGGACGAAGAGCCCGTGTTGGAGCAGCCGCTGATCAGGAGAGATGCGGTCAGGGTGAGGCATAGGATGGATGCGAGTCGTTTATTGTTCATACAGAAAGCTCCTTTCTCTTTTCTATGATGTGGCATGTGTTGCTCTGCTTGAGTGTTCTGCGTGGTTTCTGCAGGCTATTGTTCAGAGGCACCCAACAGCCGGGCTGTCGCGTGACTCGTAACATCTGCGAGACGAATTCGTACTCGAGCAGAGAAGATAGATACCAACATACTGAACAGCTGTGAAGATCCTGTGAGCAAAATTTGAGGATTTTGTGGTAGTAGTGCTCTTACAGGTATGATCATATAATGGTGGGGGCAAAACTCCTCACGAGAGCAAGCGCTCCTCGGAGTTTTGGATCTTTTGTCCCTGTTATCATCACATAGATGTTGTATATCAAATGAAAGAAAATGATATACAACATTTCTGGCAAGTGATATCCTATCCCTAGGAGGTATGTGGAAATGGCACAGGCAATGGTTAATTTCCGCATGGATGCGGAGCTGAAAAAGAATATGGAAACGGTTTGCAAAGAGATGGGGCTGACAACAACAGCGGCCTATACACTTTTTGCCAAAAAGGTAATCCAGGATCAGCGTATACCGTTCGAAATCGTAGCTGATCCGTTCTATAGTGCACAGAACATGGACAGACTGAACGCGGCTATCGCTGATATTAAAGCGGGGCGCAACATGTCAGAGCATGAATTGATAGAGGAAGACTGATGCATAAAAACTGGCATGACGCGGCGTGGGAAGATTATCTGTACTGGCAGGCACAGGATAAAAAGACGCTGAAAAAGATCAATTCGCTTATTAAGGATATTGCTCGCAACGGATACAAAAGCGAAGGCAAGCCGGAATCGCTGACCGGTAATCTATCAGGATTCTGGAGTGTCCGTATTGACAGGAAGAACCGAATTGTTTTCAGAATAAATGGAGACGAACTGGAAATTGCTCAGTGCGGATCCCATTACAGGGATAAATAGACGGCGAGTATCTGTTCTGTAAAAATGCTGGCGCTCCAACCAGTCCTATGGTATGCTCTTTAGAGTATCAGAGAGGTTTCACATTTGTTTCGAACATGTCCTCTTTGGATGCTCGGGGCATTAGCGCAGTTGGGAGCGCGTCTCCATGGCATGGAGGAGGTCACGGGTTCGAATCCCGTATGCTCCATTTGCTGGAAAGTCTCACAACCCTTGTAAAATCAGGGGCGTGAGGCTTTTTTTTTGTTTTTGACTATCACGTAATGTGGTCTACAGTGGTCTATCTATATACTGCAACGGCTGCTCTACGCTGAACATCCTCATCCTGTGTCTTAAACTTCCTCTCCATCTCTTTCCAATTTCGAATCAGTGCCAGCATCATCAGAATGGTGATTTCCGGAACGGCGTTCATGCTGTAGACGGGAACGTTAGCGGCGCGGATGCCATGCTTCTTGATTGCATCCCGGCGTGGTATCTATAGAAGCTGCAGAAATCCCTTTCCGACCACGATGTTCAAATCGAAGGGGCGCAGCGTTCCGTTGTCAAAGAGGACGGTGATGCGTTTCCCGCTGATCTGCTGAATCCGGCCGGTGCCGTACACCTCGTGACGAACAAGGCTTCCGCGGGCGGCAGCTTCTGTGAACGCCTGAATGCGCGCAGCTTCTGCCTTTGGATCATATGAGGCAGATCGCTTTCCGGGCTTTGGGGCTTTCTTACCGGCAGTGGCCTTTGCCGGTTCGTTTTGCAGCTCCTTTACGAAAGCGGAACCGCTCGGCAGGACGAAGATACCGAGGTAGTCCTTCGCACGCGTCATGCCGACATAGAAAATCCGGCGTTCCTCCTCATAAAGGGCCAGTGCCTCCTTGTCTTTCTTATCCGGCGGATCCATCGAAGGGAAAACACCGTCTCCGACATCCAGCAGGAAAACTCGGTTGTATTCCAGTCCCTTGCTGGCATGGATGGTGGAGAGGATGAGGCCGCTGTTCCCCGCAGATGCGGCAGCAGCGTTTGCGGGAGTCTGCGCAGCAGGAGCAGTCGCAGAAGCATTCGTGGGAGTCTGCGCAGCTACGGTAGCAGAAATGTCCGAGAAGGTCGGCACAGCTGCAGAGCCCGTAGCCGGCACAGAATCAGCGCGTCCGGACGACGAGCCGCGCTGCACACAGTCCTGCAGATAGTGAAGGCGCTCAAACAGGCTCTCCAGAGAAGCCTCCTGCCTGGCCAGGAGCTCTAAGGTGTTCATCTTGCCTTGCCCGATCTGGGCGCGCTGCAGATAATCGCCGTAGCCCAGTGAATTGAGGATCAGGGAGAGTGCGTTGGAGGCGGAGCTGTCAAGGACGAGCTCGCGCTGCTGGTTGAATTTGCGGGCTGCCTTTTTGATGTAAAACTCAATATCCGGATCCCTGGTCAGGATCGTCAGGATGGATTGTCTTTTCGACCCGCTCTGGGCCTTTTCACACAGGCGCAGAGCCGTTTTTTTATTCAGATACAGATTCAGCTTATAGTAGATCTGCAGAAAGCTGTCGGTGTCCCTGGGATCCTTCAGAAATCGGTAAATGTGAATCAGATCATATACCACGCGGCTGGTGAAAAAGGACAGATCCTTGCTGCGAACCTGGTAGGGCAGACCGTTTCGGTCCAGCAGGTCGATGAGCGGAAGCACACTTTCATTGTTCCGGTACAATACGGCCGTCTGGATCTGGAGATTTTCTGCGGCCTTGAGCAGATAGCTGTACTGGCCTTGCGGACTTTTAACCGGGAGAATGCGGACCTGCGTGCGCGCCGGGCGGACGGCATGCATGGACTTGGGATGCCGGCTTTTGTTGCGGGTAATCAGACGGCCGGCGGCTTCCACGATGGAGGCGTCGGACCGGAAATTGTCCTCCATCAAAAGAACGCGGGCGCCTGTGTGCTGTCGTTCAAAATTCAGAAGTGCCTGCGGGAAGGCCGCGCGGAATCCGTAGATGCTCTGATCCTCATCCCCAACCAAAAAAAGATTATCCCCTGCCGGGCCATTTGCCAGAATCTGCAGAATTTCATGCTGTATAAGTGAAGTATCCTGGGCCTCGTCCACGCACACATAGCGGTAGAGGCTCCGGAGCTGCGCGGTAAGTGCCGGACTCTTTTGGAGGATGGCCTTGGCATAGACCATCTGATCGTCATAATCCATCCGGCCAAGCTCCTTCATACGGGCCGTATAGCGGCGGCAAATCTCGGACAAGGGAAGACCGGCGGCTTCGTCGAGCTTTTGCTGCTCACTGGGAGGGAGCTCCATATTTTTAATATAGCTGATGGCTGTGCGCACGTCGGAGAGCTCGGATTCGGTCGGATATTCCCGGACGAGCTCCAGGTAGAGCTCCCGGATCAGACGGAGAATTTCGCCCTCGTCGGTCTGCAGAGAAAAGGGAGTCCGGCCGATCATGCGCCCGTAGGCGGAGATGATTTTGGCACAGATGCCGTTGATGGTTCGAAATTCCAGCTGATCTGCCAGCTCCGCGCCGAAATGCTGCGCAAAGCGCTGCCGCATGTCGTGGGTGGCGGAAACTGTGTAAGTGACGGTGAGAATCTGACGCGGCAGGATGCCTCTGCACAGAAGCATATAGCCAAGACGCGCGATGAGAACCGTTGTTTTGCCGGCACCGGGCACCGCCAGAACAAGGACCGGTCCGTCGACGGCCTGCACTGCCTCCTGCTGCTGCGGAGTCAGGGACAGGTGATATTGTGTCAGAAAATCCTGGAAGCGAAGTGGCATGAAGGTCCTTTCGAAAATCAGCAATTGTACTGTAAAAATCCAGGGTAGCAGCTGCGTGGATGTGCGTACCTGTTCCCATAGTATCCACTGTTTTGCACGGATTATCCAGAAAAATCCGTTCTCCTGCAGATGCGAGAGATATGCTGCAGTTTACATCTGCCGCTGGTACCGGAAGAGTAATCGGAATATTGAACGCGGAGCACGGTTTATCAAATTGAAGTTCTCAGTGAAATCCGGAGAATATGAATTAGACAGGCTGGTTTTTTGTTCGTCTTTGACAGAGCGGAACAATAAGGAGGAGAACAGTGGGAATTCATATTCTGGAAATGGGAGCAGCTGGTGATGGCAGAACAAACGATGCGGGTGTAATCCAGCAGGCAATCGACAGCTGCGCTTTACAGGGCGGCGGCAGAGTCATTCTGGACGGCGGACATGTGTATTGTTCGGGATCCATTGTGCTTAAGAGCCGGGTGGAGCTTGTACTTGAAGCAGGAGCAGTATTGAAGGCAAGTGAGAATCTTGCAGATTATCAATATATCAGTGAACAGGCAAGGAACGGAAAGGATCATCTGGTAGAGGTTCCGACGTTTGAAGATTGCAGCTATGACGGACGGCCGCGGCAGTTTTTTATTTATGCCAAGGATGAGGATCACGTTCGCATCAGCGGAAGCGGAACCATCGATGGTTCAGAGCACATCTATTATGGGGAACAGCGAGAGGATCAGATCGATGGAGCGTTTTATCCGCGGATTCCGCTGATTCTGATGGAGCATTGCACACATCTGACCATATGTGATGTAACGATTCAGCGCAGCGGATTCTGGACAACACACCTTGTTGGTTGTGAAGAGGTGGAAATTCGCGATGTACGAATTCTGAACAACCGAAAGATGGCCAACTGTGATGGAATTGATCCGGATCATTGTAAGCACGTTCGAATCACGAACTGCCACATTGAGGCTGCAGATGACTGTATTGTATTAAAGACAACAGAGGCCAATGCACAATATGGAGCGTGTGAGGATATCCTGATTTCAGGGTGCACTTTGGAATCCACCAGTGCGGCCATCAAGATCGGGACTGAGAGCGTTAACGATTTCCGGGATATTGTCATAACGGGCTGTTCCATTCGGGATTCGAATCGCGGGATCTCGTTCCAGCTGCGGGATCAGGGCAACATTGAACATGTAATTATCTCCGACTGCATCATTCGCACAAGGCAGGCGTCCTCCTGTTGGTGGGGATGCGGGGAACCGATCAATATCGCATCGGTAAATCGGAAGGAGGATGTTCCCTCCGGAGCCATTCGCGATGTAACAATTTCAAACGTGCGCTGCATTGGGGAGGGCAGTGTCTACATTGCCGGCAAGGCGGAGAAGCCTTTGGAGGGACTGTACCTTTCCAATGTCAAGGTGGACCTGACGAAAACATCCCAATATCCTATTACCGGGTATGACTTCCGTCCAACCTGTGGAGAGGATTTTGAACACGGAAAGATAAGTGGAATATTCCTGCGCAATTGCAAGGATGCCGTTGCGCAGCATATAGATGTTCGTATTGATCCCAGCATGGAGGATGTGACAGATCAATCAATTCGTCTGGAAAATACAGAGATGCAGTAAGTAATAGTGCAACTATTCGGCATCCATCTCGATTTTCCTTCGAAAACCGCGATGTGACAGGCGCTGAACAGAGATACATCAGTTTTCCTTTTGCAGCGACGCAATGTACTCTGTTGGCGTGATGCCGGTTTGCTTCTTAAACAGCTGCGAAAAATATTGTGGATTGTTGCCGCAGCCCACCTGCTCCGCAATGTTTTTGATGGGCTCTGTCGGATTCTGTGCCAGGTATTCCTGCGCGGTTTTAATGCGCGTGTCGGTCAGATATTGAGAAAACTTCTGACCGGTCTCCTTATAAAACTTCTTACTGACGTAATCTACATTCATGAAGAGAACGTTTTCAGCAATTTGCTTGAGCGTCAGCGAGCTGTCTCCAAGATGCTCCTGAATGTAGGAATGGATCTGCCGCACCATGGGACTTAGCTGTGAGGTCTGTGCACTTTGCTGTGCATATTCTTCAGAGCGTTGAAGAATCATTGCCCGCAGCTGCTCCGGATTTTCCTCCTGATCAAGCTGCAGAAGCCAGTTGGCAAGCTCGATGGTAGAAAGATTTGAGGAGCTTGCGGTCATTTTCAGGAAAAATCGACTTGCCAGCTGACGCAGAAAATCAGGTTCACTGATTCCGTTTAGGATTTCGGAGACATTTTCGAGCTGAGCAGTGTCACCAGCCTGAAGTTTCCGGAAGCATTCGTTCATCCTGGCAAGGACGCCGTTGTAATTACGGATTTTAGTGATCTGTCCTTTATGTATGAAATATATCATACCGAAACGCTGCAGCTTTCTGACAACAACGGACAAAAGGCTGGAAAGGGAAGAGTAAAAAACTTCTTCGCTTTCCAATGTCACCTTGCCGCCGAAGTGCTTGTTATCCTCCAGAAATTGCTGGAGGCAGGCACTGTCATTGCCTGGATTGGGGAGGAACAAAAGAAGCGTGTTGGTGACATACATTTCACAAATGACGGTCTGAGGCAGCGTATCATCCAAAAAGGCATGAAGCCGTCTTAGATAGTCTGTCAATCGATCAAATTCCAGGAAGTATACATAATACAGTCGATAGGATGTGAATCGAAAATCAATAAATGTCCCGTAGCGCATCGCCAGTTCATCGGAGGATTCCGTTTCGCTGAGGCAGTCATTCATGATGCAGGATATGACGCTGTGAAACATTTCACGATAAAGCTCGTGCTGCTGATGCTGCAGGGAAAGTGTCTGTACCGCTTTTTCATGATCGAGTCGGCACTTTTGTACGCAGTCCAGGATTTGAGTCTCGTTGCAGGGCTTGAGAAGATAATGACGAACGCCGTATTGCATGGCCCGCTGGGCATAATCAAATTCTCCGTAGCCGGACAAAATAATAAACTGAATACCGAGATTCATCTGTGAGACACGCTGTATCAGATCCAAACCATCCATACCGGGCATACGAATGTCTGTCAGCACGATGTCCGGCGTTTCATCAAGAATCATGTCGTATGCTTCAATTCCATTGCGGCATAAGCCGACAACCTCAATATCCTGTGCCTGCCAGTCAATAATGGTTGAAATCGTTTCACGTATGATGCGCTCATCGTCAGCTATTAAGAGCTTCAGCATGAAAATCCTCCTCATTCCGCAGAGGCAGCAAAAGCTGCGCTACTGCGCGTCCGTTTTTATTGGATAAAGTCAAACCGTACTCAGAACCGAAAATCAGTTGAATGCGTTCATTAATATTCAGAAGACCGATGCCAAAGCCATTTGGCACCTTCGACTTCGTGCGAAGTCTGTCCAATAGATCGTCCTCAAAAACAGAACCATCATTTTCGACCAATATGATCAGATTTTGATTCTCTACACGTGCCAGAAGGTCGATGCGGCAGGTATCCATCATTTGCTCCATTCCGTAGTGAATGGCGTTTTCTACCAAAGGCTGTATGGTAAGCGGCGGAATTATGCCGGTTAGCGCCTCCGGAGATATTTCGGAGTGGAAATCCAATTGTTCCTCAAAGCGAATCTTTTGTATGGTGATAAAAGAATCCACAAGATTCAGCTCATAAGGAAGAGATACCAGCGGCTTTTGGCTGGAAAGGGAGGCGCGAAGGAGATTCCCAAGGGATTCTGCAATCTGAGAAATCTGCTTGTTTCCGGAAGCCTTTGCCCGCCAGTTGATGGTCTCCAGCGTGTTATAGAGAAAATGCGGATTAATCTGGGAACGCAGGGCACGCAGCTGTGCATCCTTGACCAACAGCTTATTCGCATAATTGACCTGAACGAGCTCCTGAATACGTGTGGCCATGTCAGTAAAATTGCGGTGGAGCGCCCGAATTTCCCTTGGCTGTTCTGCAAGGGAATGATCATTTAAATCAATGAGTTCAAGCTCATTTTGAGAGAAAGCGGACATTCGTTCATTCAGAAGATCAAACTGGCGTATGATGGCACGAATCAAATGATTTGAAACATACATTATGAAGATCATGCCGGCTACAAGGATAAAAGCAATCAGCTGCAAAGATGTTTGCAGAGCGTTTGCGATTTCGTCGTAAGGTGCCAGGGAGAGGTATTGATAGTCATAATGAGGAATGGCGCCTTTTATTACAAAATACTTGTGTCCCTGGCAGGTTACGATTTTCCAGGTATCCACATCTTCCTGTACAAGTGCTGCCGTATCTTCATCAGAGAGCGCGTCGGAGGCATAGAGTATTTTTCTGCTGCCGGTAGAAAAAATAAACTGCTGACCGGGATTGGCAGAGGCAAACTGTGTTCCGTTTGTGACCAGCTTTTCTATATCTACGGCAATGACAAGAGTGCCGAGGGATCGGAGTGATAAGTTGTCAATCTCACGAATATTGCGGGAAAGCAGAAGATATTCGCCGCGTGTCACACTGGTCCAGGTAACGGCACCGGACCGTTCTTCTCCGTTTGCGATGGCGGTATCCAGAAGAACAGCGGGCGTTTTTTTGAGCAACGCCCAGTTTGTGCTGTTGGTATTGCTGCCGTTAAAAAGAGCAACGTAGGCGATGCAGTTGGAATGAAACAACGTCGAATATTCAGAAAGCGCGGTGTTAATGGCTCGATTGTACTCTGCCATTCCTGGAGCATCATCAGGCTGCGGCGTGTTTGAAAGCTCAGTCTGTATAGAAGAAGAGGACAGAATGAGCGTGGAAATGTATTCAATGTTTTCCATTGTCTGCGAGATTTGCGCAGAGGTAACTGAGAGAGAGCCTGCAATGGAGCTGGACAAGAGCTGATTATATGCATTGGTATAAACGTGGTAGCCGAGGACAGCGCATAAAAGGACGGACAGGCTGTTGAACAATACGATCACAAAGAAATACTGCTTGAGTGAAAACGAATGAGGAACAAAATTCTTGTTTAAATTGGACAACGGGGGGGTAAACATCATGTTGTAGGTGTCCTTTCTCGCGGAGCTCTTACGGTATCATAATTCCATCCGGTAGGAATTCAATTATAAAAAACCGAGATGTCGGTTTTTTATAATCAGAGCTCTGTTTTAACGATTTTGCCCAAACATCTGCACAGTTAGAATGTGAACATAGTTCATATCTTACAGCAAAGGGCGTTATTGCTTGGCCATGTTGTAAGTAACAGTTTGGGAGGAATTATGAAAAAAAAGGTAGCAATCATTCTCGCAGCGGTTACCGCTGCAATGTCACTGGCGGCTTGCGGAAGCTCTTCGCCGGAGTCGGACAGCAGCTCTGCACAGAGCTCGGCAGCGTCGGGTGAAGAGGCCGAGTCTGTATCCGGAGGAAGCGGCACGTCGGCCAGCATGACAATGGCCTGGTGGGGCAATCAGACCAGAAATGAGCGGACGCAGCAGATTATTGACCTGTACACCGAGCAGAATCCGGGAGTGACGATTGACGGTCAGTTCTCTGAGTTCAATGACTATTGGAATAAACTGGCAACGGCGGCAGCAGGACATTCTATGCCGGATGTTGTACAGATGGACTACAAGTATCTGAACCAGTATGTATCCAATGGACTCCTGGTTGATTTGAAGCCGTATATCGAAGACGGAACCATTGATACCAGCAGCTGCAATCAGGATGTTTTGAATTCCGGCTCTGTTGGAGACGGCTTATATGCTCTTTGCAACGGAATCAATGCACCGGCACTCCTCTATAACAAGACCTTGCTGGACGAGAACGGTATCACGGTAAAAGACAACATGACCATGGATGAGTTTATCGAGCTGAGCAAAGAGGTGTATGAGAAGACCGGCTACAAGACAAACCTGTGCTACAACCAGAACGAGCAGTGGCTGGAGTACTTCCTTCGCGCGGAGGACATTGTTCTTTATGAAGAAGGAAAGTTGGGCGGAGATTCGCAGGATCCGTATGTGGAATTCTTCAAGCTCTACGAGGATGGACTGGCAGACGGCTATGTAATTGATCCCTCTGTATTTGCGGAACGCAGCATTGGATCAGTAGAACAGGATCCGCTGGTATATGGATCAAGTCCGGAGACCATGTCCTGGTGCGCATTTGCTTATTCGAATCAGCTGACAGCAACCGTTGCTGCAGCACCGGAGGGAACGGAAATCGGTATTACAACATGGCCCTCCAAGGATCCTAAGAAGTCCGATTATCTGAAGCCGAGCCAGTTCTTTGCGATCTCTACAGATTCCGCGAATCCGGACGAAGCAGCAAAGCTGCTGAACTTCATCACCAACTCCGTGGATTGCAACAACATTCTGTTGGGTGAAAGAGGAATCCCGCTCTCCTCGACGGTATCAGAGGCAATTGCGGTAAATCTTGATGAAGACACACAGCGTGTCATCACATTTGTAAATGATGTAGTAAGTGCGAACTCTTCTCAGGTTAATCCGCCCAGCACCAATGGAGCCAGCGAGGTGAATGATCTGATCAATAAGCTTCAGGAGCAGGTTTGCTATGGTCAGCTTTCTGCAGAGGATGCAGGAGCACAGCTCTTTGAACAGGGCAATGCAATCATGGCAGAAAATGCAGAGTGATGATCAGGTCACAGCAATAAGTACGTAGATGGGTCAGAAAGCGGCAGGAATGGGTAAATGTCCTGTTCCTGCCCTTACTTTACTCAAAATATGGCGAGTGCAGGAGAGAAACGTACGTTTGTGAGGGTAGGTCGGTTTTATTGTTTGCCAGATATGAGGTGATTCGTGATGAAAAAGCTTTTAAACAGAGAGGATACAGTAGGGTATCTTTTTACTCTTCCGTTTACGCTGGGATTTCTGTTTTTCATGGTTGTTCCAATGGGAATCTCACTGTATTACTCCTTTTGTGATTACAACATTTTATCGGCCCCTGTTTTTACAGGATTAGAGAACTATAAAGATATGATGGCCGATGGCACTTTCTGGCAGACGGTAAAGGTGACGTTCTTTTTCGCACTTGTATCGGTTCCGATGAAGCTGGTGTTCGCGTTGATCGTGGCGATGCTGCTCCTGAAGAACAATAAAATGTCGGGCATATACCGTGCGGTATATTATCTGCCGTCCATCATTGGTGGTTCCGTTGCCGTTGCGATCCTCTGGAAGCGCATGTTCGCCATGGATGGAGTGCTGAATAAAATTTTGCAGGCAGTGGGAATTCCCTGTTCCATCTCCTGGCTGGGAGATACGAAAACGGCCATCTGGGTTTTGATTATTCTGGCAGTGTGGCAGTTTGGTTCATCGATGCTGATCTTTCTATCTTCCTTGAAGCAGATTCCTACATCTCTGTATGAGGCAGCAATGGTTGACGGGGCGAACGGACCTGCAAGATTCTTCCGTATCACGCTTCCGCTTTTGACACCGACCATTTTCTTTAACCTGGTCATGCAGATGATCAATGGCTTCCTGGCCTTCACGCAGTGCTACATCATCACGCAGGGAAAGCCGATGAATTCCACGTTGCTGTACACCGTTTATATGTATCAGCAATCCTTCGAATTCTACAATACCGGCTATGGTGCAGCCCTTGCCTGGGTAATGCTCCTGCTGATTGGACTGATTACACTGTTCTTGTTCGCTACCAAGCGCTTCTGGGTGTACGAGGAGGCATAACGTCATGAAGAAAAAACGTACTACATCGACCATTATTTATCACGTGATCATTTGCCTTGTCGGGATTGTTATGATCTATCCGCTGATCTGGATGGTCATGAGCTCTTTTAAGGAAACAGGGACAATTTTTACAACAGCAAATTCTCTGATTCCGGAGAAATTTGTTCTGGAAAACTATAAAAACGGTTGGGAGGGATTTGCCGGAATTTCCTTCGGGACGTTCTTCAAGAATTCTTTTTTCATCGCAACACTGGCAACAATCGGTACCCTGATTTCTTCAGCCATTGTAGCCTATGGATTTGCCAGATTTAAGTTTCGTGGACGCGGCTTTTTATTTGCGGCGATGCTGTTATCGATGATGCTGCCGGCACAGGTTTTGATGATTCCGCAGTATCTCTGGTATCAGAAGCTCGGATGGGTAGGAAGCTATCTTCCGCTTATTGTTCCGTATTTCTTTGCTACGCAGGGCTTCTTCGTATACTTAATGTCCAACTTCATTGATGGCATTCCGAGAGAACTGGATGAGGCAGCGAAGATTGACGGATGCTCCTATTGGGGGATCTTCCTGCAGGTGATTGCACCGTTGATGAAGCCGGCGGTAGTAACCGGAGCAATTTTCTCCTTCATGTGGAGATGGGATGACTTCCTGTCAGCTCTCTTGTACATCAACAAGACCGCAAAGTATCCGGTCAGCCTTGCACTGAAATTATTCTGTGATCCGGGATCATCATCTGATTATGGCGCAATGTTCGCCATGGCTACATTGTCAGTTCTTCCGGCGGTACTCATTTTCCTGTTCTTCCAGAAGTATCTGGTAGAAGGAATCAGCACGTCGGGACTGAAAGGATAGAAGTGTTATAAAACACGAAGGAGGGGAACATGAAAAGAAAAGTAGCATTATTATTGATGGCGGCAATGGCGGCCTCCGCACTCTCTGCTTGCTCGAGTTCTTCGGAGAATGCGACAGGAGGAACTTCCTCGACAGCTGAATCCAGCACCGTGGAAGCGACAGCGGAGTCAACAGAAGGAAGCTCTGGAGCATCAGCTAATCTTACGATGGCCTGGTGGGGAAACCAGGTTCGAAATGAGAGAACGCAGCAGATCATTGACCTGTACTGTGAGCAGAATCCGGGAGTCACGATTGACGGACAGTTCTCAGAGTGGTCGGATTACTGGAATAAGCTTGCCACCGCTGCTGCAGGCGATTCGATGCCGGATATTGTTCAGATGGACTATATGTATCTGACACAGTATGTGGAAAACGGACTTCTGGTTGATCTGACACCTTATATCGAGGATGGAACGATTGATACGTCCGATTGCAATCAGGATGTTCTGGAAGCTGGTGCAATCGATGGAAAGGTATATGCACTCTGCAACGGTGTAAATGCCCCGGCACTTGTCTACAACAAGACTCTTCTCGATGAGAATGGAATCACTGTTAAGGACAATATGACCTGGGATGAGTTTGTAGATGTCTGCAAGGAAATCTACGAGAAGACAGGCTACAAGACCAACATTGCATACGGAACAAACGATCAGTGGGTTTCCTATTATCTTCGTGCATTTGATATTGTCCTGTATCAGGAAGGAAAGCTTGGCGGTGATTCCGCAGAGCACTATATCGATTTCTTCAAGCAGTATGAGGATGGCTTAGCAGAAGGCTGGGTAATTGATCCCGCTGTGTTTGCAGAGCGTACCATTGGTTCTGTAGAGCAGGAT